>JAJYDI010000047.1 GCA_021777635.1 Pseudomonadota bacterium | reverse complement strand
GGCTCGCCAGCGTCGTCGGCAGGCGGTGGCAAGGGATGAAGGAAACGCCTTTCAGCGAGCTGCCGCCGGGCGAAGGCTTCGTCTTTCCCGGCGAGTTCGAGATCACCGCGGTGGGCCGCGCCGGCGTCGGCCTCGAGGAGCGCGTGCCGGCGCTGCTGGCAGGCGCCGACGGCGTGACCGTAACCGCCGGCAGCCGGCGCCTGCGGCCCTCGCGCGAGGGCCACTACGTCGCCGTCAGTGTCGGCTTCAGCGCGCTCTCGCGCGCGGCCTACGATGGTGCACACCGCGTCCTGCGCGCCGATCCGGACGTGCGCTACACGCTGTAGCGGCACCCGTCATCATCGCTGTCCCAGCGCACGCAGCGCCTCGCGCAGGACCACGGCCTGGTTGTGCATCGTGTCACGCGCGCCGTACACGAGGGTCAGCGGACCGTGGCCGGCGGCGGTCCGCAGGGCGCGCAGTTGCGCGCTCGCGGACGCCGCGTCCAGTTCCGTGAGGTAGCGAACGCGAAAGGCGTCCCAGCGCTCCGGTCGATGGCCGAACCATTGCCGCAGCGCGGTGCTCGGCGCCAGATCCTTCGCCCAGGCGTCGAGCGCAAGCTGCTGCCTGCTGCGTCCGCGCGGCCAGACGCGATCGACCAGCACACGGTAGCCGTCACCGGATGCGGGGTCGTCGTAGGCGCGCCGGATGCGGATGTCCATGGGCCGCCTCCTCACGCGTTGCGGCGCGGGCGCGCCGTCGTTGCCACGACCGCGCGTACCCGCGCGCGCAGCACCGGCAAGAGTTCTGCCGCAAACCACGGCTGGCGCTGCAGCCAGGGCGTGTTGCGCGGCGACGGGTGCGGCAGCGGCAGGACGTGCGGACCGTAATCGCGCCAGGCACGCACGGTTGCGGTCAGGCTGGCCTGGCGCGCCACGCCGAGCACGTGGCGCTGCGCGTACCGACCGATCGCCAGGGTCAGCTCGATGCGGGGCAACTGCGCGCGCAACGCGGCAAACCACAGCGGCGCGCATTCGGGACGCGGCGGCCGGTCGCCGCCGCCGCCGCGGCCGGGATAACAGAAACCGACCGGCACGATCGCCAGCCGGCCGGGGTCGTGGAAAGTATCGGCATCGATGCCGAGCCAGGCTCGCAGGCGCTCGCCGCTGGCGTCGTTCCAGGGGATGCCGTCGGCGTGCGCCTTGCGTCCCGGCGCCTGACCGACGATCAGCAGCCGCGCGCCCGCGCCCGCTTGCAGGATCGGTCGCGGTCCCAGCGGCAGGCATGCCGCACAGGCGCGGCAGGCGCGGATGCGAACCAGCAGGCGATCGAGGTCGGTCTGCGTCATGATGCCGATGCGGTGCTCGCGGCGCGCGTCAGTGACAGCCCGCGCCGGTGCGCATCTTGCCGCGAAACACGCGGCACGCAAACAGGCACCGCCGCGTCGTGCCGGAATCATCGGCAGGGCGCCGGCCGGGGTGGGGCCCGGGCTGCCCATCGGCGAGGCCACCCGCGGGATCGTCCGGTGCGGCGGCACGATCGCGGCTCGCGGCGGCCGCACAACGCCGGTACGATCCCCGGATGATCCGACTCCCGCGTGCACCGATGTTCCCGGACCCGTCGGCGTCGCCCGCTTCCGGTGCCGGCGCGGCTGCGGCGCCCGCCGGACCGCCCGGGTGCGGCGCATGAGCACCACCGCGCCGCGCGAGGCGCGCATGGCCTTCGTCGCCGAGATCGCGCGGCGCCTGCACCAGTACGGCACCGCTGCTCCAAGGCTGGAGAACGCCGTCAGCCTGGTCGCGCAGCGACTGGGGCTGGCGGCGGAGGTCTGGTGCAGTCCGACCGCGATCATCCTGACCCTGGCGGAACCGGGCGGCAATGACAGTCCGCCGCTGACCCAGGTCATGCGGCTGCCGCCGGGGGATGTGCATCTGGCGCGTCTGTGCGTGGTCGATCGCATCGCCGATCAGGTGATCGCCGGCGCGCTCGATGTCAGCGCCGGATTCGCCCAGCTGCGGGCCTTGTCGGCGCCGCCGCCGCGGGGCTGGGCCGGCGCCACGGTCGCCGCCTTCGGCATGGCCGCGGCGGCCGTGGCCACCTTGTTGCACACGTCCTGGGCCGGCGTGCTGGCGGCAGGGCTGATCGGCCTGCTGATCGGCCTGCTCAGCATCGCCGGCAGCAGTCGTCCGCGGCTGGCAGCGGCAAACGAGGCGATCGCCGCCTTCGTCGCCACCCTGGTCGCCAGCCTGATCGCGGCCTGGATCGTGCCGCTGGCGGTCAAGCCGGTGGTGCTTTCGGCGCTGATCGTGCTGATGCCCGGCCTGACCCTGACCACCGCGGTGCGCGAGCTGTCGACGCAGCATCTGGTGTCGGGCGTCGCGCGCATGGCCGGTGCCCTGGCCACCCTGCTCAAACTGACGTTCGGCACGCTGGCGGCGGCGCAGTTGTGCATGCTGCTGGGCGTGCCCGAAGCGATACGGACGTTGCCGCCGGTGCCGGGCTGGGCTGATCTTCCGGCGCTGCTGTTCGGCGCGCTGGCGTTCGCGGTGCTGTTCCAGGCGGCACGCCGCGACTGGCCGCTGGTCATGGCGTCAGCGGTGCTGGGCTACGCGGTGACGCGCGCTGGCGGCAGCCTGTTCGGGGCCGGTTTCGGCGTATTCCTCGGCGGCCTGCTGATGGGTGCGCTGAGCAACCTCTACGCGCGCCACGTCGGCCGGCCCGGTGCCCTGGTGCGCGAGCCGGGCATCATCCTGCTGGTGCCGGGCTCGGTCGGATTCCGCAGCGTCGGATACTTGCTGGAACGCGACGTCAATCTGGGTGTCAATGCCGGCATGCTGCTGGTCACCCTGCTGGTCGCGCTGGTCGCCGGCCTGCTGTTCGGCGACCTGCTGGTCTCGCCGCGCCGCAGCCTGTGAGAGCGGGCGCGCGAACCGCTCAACCGCTGTGACGGCGCAGCACCAGACAGCCGTTGGTGCCGCCGAAGCCGAAGCTGTTGGAGAGCACGGTGTCGAGCGCGGCCGCGCGCGATGAGCGCACGATGGGGAAATCGGCGGCGCGCGGATCCAGCGTGTCGATATGCGCGGAGCCGGCGATGAAACCATCGCGCAGCATCAGCAGGCAGTAGATCGCCTCGTGCACGCTGGCCGCGCCCAGCGAATGGCCGCTGAGCGCCTTGGTTGACGACAGCGGCGGGCAGGACGCGCCGAACACCTTGCGCAGCGCGTCGAGCTCGGTGATGTCGCCCAGCGGCGTCGAGGTGCCGTGGGTGTTGATGTAGTCGATGTCGCCGCCGGCGGCGTCCAGCGCCATGCGCATGCAGCGCACCGCGCCCTCGCCGCTGGGCGCGACCATGTCGGCGCCGTCGGAGCTGATGCCGTAGCCGATCAGCTCGGCATGGATGCGCGCGCCGCGGCGCCGCGCGTGCTCGAGGTCCTCCAGCACCAGCATGCCGCCGCCGCCGGCGATGACGAAGCCGTCGCGACCGGCGTCATAGGGCCTCGAGGCGCGCGCGGGGTCGCCGTTGAAGTGCGATGACAGCGCGCCCATGGCGTCGAACTGCGCGGTCATGCCCCAGTGCAGCTCCTCGCCGCCGCCGGCGAACACGACATCCAGCGCGCCGCTGTGGATCTGCTGCGCGGCCGCCCCGATGCAGTGCGCCGAGGTGGCGCAGGCCGCCGAGATCGAATAGCTCATGCCGCGGATGCCGAACGCGGTGGCCAGGCCCGCGGAGACCGTCGAGCACATCGAGCGCGGCACCATGTAAGGGCCGACGCGGCGCACGCCGCGCGTTCGCAGCAGGTCGGCGGTCTCGATCTGGCTCGCGGGCGAGCCGCCGCCGGATCCGGCGATCAGGCCGCTGCGCTCGCTGCGCACCTGCTCCGGTGTCAGGCCGGCATCGGCGATGGCATCCTGCATCGCCACGCAGGCGTAGGCGGCGGCGTCGCCCATGAAGCGCTTGAGCTTGCGATCGATGGCGGCGTCGAGGTCGATCTGCGGCACCCCGGCGACCTGGCTGCGCAGGCCCAGTTCGGCATATTCGGGCACGAAGCGGATGCCGGAACGGCCATCGCGCAGCGCGTCGCTGACCGTGCCGGGATCGTTGCCCAGGCACGAGACGATGCCCATCCCGGTGATGACGACGCGCTTTCCCGGCATGCTCAGAAGCCCTCGGTGCTGGTGAAAAGACCGACGCGCAGGTTGCTGGCCTCGTAGATCGGCCGCCCGTCGACCAGCATGCGCCCGTTGCCGATCGACATCGCCAGTTTCTGTCGCATCACGCGGCGGATGTCGATCTGGTAGGTCACCCGTCGCGCCGTGGGCAGCACCTGGCCGGAAAACTTCACTTCGCCGACGCCCAGCGCGCGGCCGCGCCCGGGCAGTCCCTGCCAGGCCAGAAAGAAGCCGACCAGCTGCCAGAGCGCGTCGAGCCCGAGGCAGCCCGGCATCACCGGGTCGCCCTCGAAGTGGCAGCCGAAGAACCACAGGTCGGGACGGATGTCGAGCTCGGCCTCGATGTAGCCGCGGTCGTAGGCCCCGCCGCTGTCGGAAATGCTGAGGATGCGGTCGAACATCAGCATGTTGGGCAGCGGCAGACGCGCGTTGCCGGGCCCGAACAGCTGGCCGTGCCCGCAGGCCAGCAACTGTTCGCGAGTGAAGGAAGCGGTGTTCATGACGGCTCCATCGGGGAACGGGCGAGAGTCGGTACGGTGGTGCCGGCGGCCTTGATTCGCATGCGACAAGCACCTCGATACATTGGCGCATGCACCCCTAGATTTCCACCTGCGTGCCCAGCTCGATCAGGCGATTGCCGGGAATGCGGAAAAAGGCGGTGGCGGGCATCGCATTGCGGGCCAGGAACGCAAACAGCTTGTCGCGCCACAGCGCCATGCCCGGGCGATTGCTGGAAACCACGGTCTCGCGACTGATGAAAAAGGTGGTGTCCATCAGATCGAAGCCGAGTCCCAGCTTCTGGCAGCTGCCCAGCGTGCGCGGCAGATCGGGATCTTCCGCGAAGCCGAAGCGCAGCACCAGCCGGTAGAACTCGGCGCCCAGCGGCTTGAGTTCGATGCGCTCGTCGGGATCGGCGCGCGGCGAGTCGAGGATCTCCACGGTCAGCAGCACGTTGCGTTCGTGCAGCACCTTGTTGTGCTTGAGATTGTGCAGCATGGCGATCGGCACGGCGCCGAGGTTGGCGGTGAGGAACACCGCGGTACCCGGTACCCGCAGCGGCGGATGGTTGGCGATGCTGCCCAGGAAGGTGTCGATGGCCAGACCGCCCTGTTTCATCTCGCGCAGCACCAGCTCGCGGCCGCGCCGCCAGGTGCTCATCACGGCAAAGGCGACGACGCCGAGCGCCAGCGGAAACCAGCCGCCGCTCTCGATCTTGACCAGGTTGGCCGCGAAGTACGACAAATCGATGGTCAGCAGCGCGGCGCCCAGCGGCAGCACCAGCAGCAGCGGCCAATGCCAGAGTTTGCGCGCCACCACCAGGACCAGCATGGTCGTGACGGTCATGGTGCCGGTCACGGCGATGCCGTAGGCCGCGCCGAGGCTGTCGGAGGTGCGGAAGCCCAGCACCGCCGCCAGCACCAGGATCAGCAGCATGCGGTTGATCCAGGGGATGAAGATCTGCCCGCGCTGCTCCTCCGAGGTGTGCTTGACCTGCATGCGCGGGGAATAGCCGAGCTGGATCGCTTCGCGCGTCATCGAGAAGGCGCCCGAGATCACCGCCTGCGAGGCGATCACCGTGGCCACGGCCGCCAGCGCCACCATCGGGTAAAGGAACGGCGGCGGCACCAGCAGGTAGAACGGGTTGGACACGGCCTTCGGGTCGTCCAGCAGCAGCGCGCCCTGGCCGAAGTAGTTGATCAGCAGCGCCGGCAGCACCACGGCGAACCAGGCCAGGCGGATCGGCTTCTTGCCGAAATGGCCCATGTCGGCATACAGCGCCTCGGCGCCGGTCAGCACCAGCACCACCGAACCCAGCGCCAGAAACGCATCGACATGGTTGTGCACGAAAAACAGCACGGCGTAATGCGGGCTGAGCGCCGCCAGCACATGCGGCTGGCGCAGGATGCCGAGCATGCCGGTCAGGGCGATGCTGGCGAACCACAGGATCATGATCGGCCCGAACAGCGAACCGACGCGGCGGGTGCCGTGGCGCTGCACCGCGAACAGCCCGAAGATGATCGCCACCGTGACCCACAGGATGATGCGGCGGTCCAGCGTCGGTTCGGCGACGCGCAGGCCCTCGATTGCCGAGAGCACCGAAATCGCCGGCGTGATCACGCTGTCACCGTAGAACAGCGCGGTGCCGGCCAGGCCCAGCGCCAGCAGCGCCCAGCGCACCCGCGGGCTGTTGCGCACGCCGCGCTGGGCCAGCGCCATCAGCGACATGATGCCGCCCTCGCCCTTGTTGTCGGCGCGCATGACGAACAGTACGTACTTCAGCGACACCACCACGATCAGCGACCAGAAGATCAGCGACAGCGCGCCCAGCACATTGTCGTGGCTGACGCCGATGCCGTGTTCGCCGAAGGTCTGCTGCAGCGAATACAGCGGACTGGTGCCGATATCGCCGTAGACGACGCCGAGGGCGCCCAGCGCGAGCGCCGACCATCGTTGTCGGGTCGCGCTGTCGAGGGGCAGATCGTGCGTGTGGGTAGCCATGTCGGGTTCGGGATTCCGGTGCCTAGGATGCGGAGCCGCCCAGCGCGATCTTCAGCGCCTTGCGGATGATGGCCTCGGCATCGTCGCCGCCGGCAGCAGCCTCGCGGGCCAGGCGCGAGGCCTCGGCGGGCTTGTAGCCGAGTTGCTGCAGGGCCACGGTGGCCTCGCCCTGTGCATCGCGAGGCATGCCGCCGCCAGCACTGGCCGGCCGCGTCGCGGTCAGCGCCTCGACGCGGTCGCGCAGCTCGACGATGATGCGCTCGGCGGTCTTCTTGCCGATGCCGGGTATGCGCGTCAGCGCGCCGATGTCGCCGGCCTGCACCAGCCGCGCGAAATCGGCGGTCGACGCCCCGGACAGCACCGCCAGCGCGATGCGCGCGCCGATGCCGCTGACTTTCTGCAGGTTGCGAAACAGCACGCGCTCGGACTCGTGCAGGAAACCGTACAGCGCGACGGTGTCCTCCTTGACGGCATAGTGCGTCAGCAGGCTCACCTCGCGCCCGGTCTCGGGCAGTTCGTACAGGGTGGACATCGGCACTTCCAGCTCGTAGCCGACGCCGTGTACGTCCAGCAGCACCCACGGCGGCTGCTTGCTGACCAGGGTGCCGCGCAGGCGACCGATCATCGGCGGGTCCTCCAGGCGCTGCGCGCGATGCCCAGCCGGACCACGCTGCTGCGCACATGGGCATGCGCGATCGCCACCGCCAGCGCGTCGGCGGCATCGGCCTGCGGCGTCGCGTCCAGCCCCAGCAGCATCTTCACCATGTGCTGCACCTGGGCCTTGTCGGCTGCGCCGCTGCCGACCACCGCGCGCTTGATCTCCATCGGCGCGTATTCGTGCACCGGCAGCGTGCGCGCGAGCACCGCGCACAGCGCCGCGCCACGGGCCTGGCCCAGCTTCAGCGCCGAGTCGGGATTGCGCGCGAGGAACACGCGTTCGATCGCGACTTCGTCCGGTCGGTGGGCTTCCACGATCGCGGTGAGACCATCGAAGATGCGCTTCAGGCGCAGCGGGAAATTGTCCGCGTCGCCGACCGCCAGCGCGGTGTGGAAGACATGTCGTGTGCGGCCGCCGGACTCGGCGTCGACGATGCCGACGCCGGTACGCAGCGAGCCCGGATCGATGCCGAGGATGCGCGTCATGGACAGGGCCGCTGGCGGAGCCGCACGGTCACCCGGCGACCTACGCGGCGTGCTCCGGCGGCAGCAGGGCGTTGTGGTAGACGTCGTGGACGTCGTCGAGCGCTTCCAGCCAGTCGATCAGGTCGAGCAGCGACTCCAGGGCTTCGGCGGGCACCGCCACGCGCGTGGCCGGGCGCATCACCACCTCGGCATGGGTCGGGGCCAGGCCGGCCGCCAGCAACGCCTGGCGCAGCGCCTCCACATGGTCCGGAGCGCACAGCACGATGCTGGCGCCGGGTTCGTTGACGACGTCGTCCGCGCCGGCCTCGAGCGCGATTTCGAGCACCTTCTCGTCGAGATCGGGTTTGCCCGCGGTGACGACCGCCAGCTCGCCGGTGCGGCTGAACTGGAATGCCACCGAGCCGCTGGTGCCGAGGTTGCCGCCGTGCTTGGCCAGCGCATGGCGCACATCGGCGACGCTGCGCTGCGGATTGTCGGTGACGCAGTCGATGATCAGCGCGATGCCGGCGGGCCCGTAGCCCTCGTAGCGCAGCTCGTGCATGTGGTCGGCGCCGTCGGCGCCCGAGCCGCGCTTGATCGCGCGCTCGATGGTGTCGCGGGTCATGTTGGCGGCAAGCGCCTTTTCCACCGCCGTGCGCAGCCGCGGATTGTGCGCGGCATCGGGCAGCCCGGCGCGGGTGGCCAGGGTGATTTCGCGGATCAGCTTGGTGAACACCTTGGCGCGCTTGGCGTCCTCGGCGTTCTTGCGACCCTCGATGGACGGACCTCTACCCATCTCGACCCCTGCGTGGCATTCGATTCAAGCGGGCAACTTTACCCCAACTGGCCTGTCAGGCCGTGCCTGCGCCCGTTCCCGGCGCCGCCCCTGCGGCATTTCAGCGCAGGCCGGCCGGGCGCCCGGCCGGCCTCAGCCGGTCGGCGTCGCGATCACCCGCACGTGCAATTCGCCCAGCTGCGCGTCCGCTACCGCCGATGGCGCCCCGGTGAGCAGGCACTGCGCGCTGGTGGTCTTGGGAAAGGCGATGACATCGCGGATCGAGTCGGTGCCGACGATCAATGCCGCGATACGGTCGATGCCGAAGGCGATGCCGCCGTGCGGCGGCGCGCCGTGCTTGAGCGCGGTCAGCAGAAAACCGAACTTGGCCTCGGCTTCGGCACGGCCGATGCCGAGCAGGTCGAAGACCGCGCTCTGCAGATCCGGGCGATGGATGCGGATCGACCCGCCGCCGATCTCGTTGCCATTGAGCACCATGTCGTAGCCGCGGCTGACGGCGTTGGCCGGGTCGGCCCTGAGCGCGGCGACGTCATCGACCTTGGGTGCGGTGAACGGGTGGTGCAGGGCGACGTAGCGACCGGCCGCGGCATCGTGCTCGAACATCGGAAAGTCGGTGACCCACAGCGGCCGCCAGGCATTTTCGACCAGGCCGCGATCCTTGCCCAGCTTGAGCCGCAGCGCGCCCATGAAGTCGCTGACGGTCTTCCACGGGCCCGCGCCGAACAGCAGCAGGTCGCCATCGGCGGCACCGGTCAGGCGCAGGATCTGCGCGAGCGCGTCGTCGTCGAGGAACTTGGCCACCGGCGAAGACACCCCTTCGCGGCCCTTGGCCAACGCCTCCACCTTCATCCACGCCAGGCCGCGCGCGCCGAACTTGCCGGCGTAATCGCCCAGCAGGTCGAGCTCGCGGCGGGTCAGCGCGGCGGCGCCGGGCACGCGCAGCGCCGCGACGCGACCGGCCGGATCGCCGGCGGGATCGGCGAACACCTTGAACCCGGCGTGGCGCACCGCGTCGCCGATGTCGACCAGTTCCAGCGCGATGCGCAGGTCGGGCTTGTCGGAGCCGTAGCGGCGCATCGCCTCGGCCCAAGTCATGCGCGGGAACGGATCGGCCAGCTCGATGGCGGCAACCTCGCGCAGCACGGTGCGGATCAGGGTCTCGACGCAGTCTTGCACCGCGCGCTCGTCGACGAAGGCGAACTCCATGTCGAGCTGGGTGAACTCGGGCTGGCGGTCCGAGCGCAGGTCCTCGTCGCGGAAGCAGCGCGCGATCTGGTAGTAGCGATCGAAGCCGGCCATCATCAGCAGCTGCTTGAACAGCTGCGGCGACTGCGGCAGCGCGAAGAACTGGCCGGCGTGTACGCGCGAGGGCACCAGGTAATCGCGCGCGCCCTCGGGCGTGGCCTTGGTCAGGATCGGCGTCTCGATGTCCTGGAAGCCGCCCGCGTCCAGGTGCCGGCGCAACGCCTGCACCAGGCGCGTGCGGGTGCGCAGCATGCGCTGCATCTCCGGACGCCGCAGGTCGAGGTAGCGATAGGCCAGCCGCGTCTCCTCGCTGGGATTCTCGTGCAGCGCGAACGGCAGGTCGCGCGCGGCATTGAGCACTTCGATGTGCGCGGCAGCCACTTCGACCCGGCCGGTGCGCATGCGCTCGTTGACACTGACGCGCCGGCGCACCGTGCCCTCGACGCGCAGGCACCATTCGTAGCCGACGCCGGACAGCGCGGCGTAGGCCTCGACATGGTCGGGGTCGACCACGATCTGCACGATGCCCTCGTGGTCGCGCAGGTCGAGAAACACCACGCCGCCGTGGTCGCGACGGGTATCGACCCAGCCGCACAGCGTCACCGGGTGGTCGATCAGGGCCTCATCGACAAGGCCGCAGTAGTGGGTACGCATGCACGACTCCCAGCCCGGACGGCGCCGGATCAGCCCGCCATGCTAAGCCGCATGCGGCAGTGCGGCAATGCCGAGAGGATGCTCAGTCGTGGCCGTTGCCCGTCGCCGGCTTGACCGCCGCACGGGTGTCCGCGGTCGCGGCCGCCGTCGCCGCAGGTGCCGCGGCTGCCGCGGGCGTCGCAGGCGACGCGGGTGTCGTTGCGACGGGCTCGTCCTTGTGGACGACATTGCGCTGGCCGTCCTTCTTGAAGTCGGTCTCGTACCAGCCGCTGCCCGCGAGACGGAAAGCAGGCGCGGTGATGCTGCGCTTGACGGCGCTCGCGCCGCAGGCCGGACAGATCTGCGGGTCGGCGTCCGCCAGTCGCTGCAGGCGATCGAACTGGTGGCCGCAGGATTCGCAGTGAAAGGCATAGATCGGCATCGGGAACTCCGAAACGGTGGACCGGCGGCGGGTGCCGGGCATGCGCCCAGTATCGTGGCCGCGGCGCGCATCTCAAGATGAAGCGGTCCTGAGCATTCGTCTCGCGTTGTTAAGCAAATCGTAAATTGACCTTTACGGATCTGTCATGCATAGCAGCATGACGGCCCAGGACGGCGCCGTTTCCATCCCACCGAGAGGCCTTCCCCGATGACCCGTTTCAACGCCCCCCTGCGCCGCCATCCCCTGGCTCTGGCCCTGATCGCCGCCTTCGCCGCCGGCAGCGTGCATGCCCAGAGCACGCCGACCGCACCCGTCAATCCGTCCAAGGCCAAGCAGTTGCAGACGGTCGTGGTGACGGGAACGCGCGCGTTCGACCGCACCGAGGCCGATTCGCTGTCACCGATCGACGTGCTCACGCCCAAGGACCTGACCGCCACCGGCGCCACCAGCCTCGCCTCGGCGCTGCGCACCCTGCTGCCCTCGTTCAATTTCCCGCAGCCTTCCGTCACCGACGGCACCGACGCGATCCAGCCGGCGCAGCTGCGCGGGCTGTCGCCGGACGAGACCCTGGTGCTGATCAACGGCAAGCGCCAGCACACCACCGCCATCGTCAACGTCAACGGCACCCTCGGCCGCGGTTCCTCGCCGGTCGATCTCAACGCGATCCCGATCAACGCCATCGCGCGCATCGAGGTGCTGCGCGACGGCGCCGCCGCGCAATACGGCTCGGATGCCATTGCCGGCGTGATCAACATCATCCTCAAGGGCGGCAACCAGGGTGGTTCGGTCAGCGCGACGGTCGGCCGCTACAACAGCCACGACGGCGCCGACGGCATGACCGTGCAGGGTGGCGCCGATGGCGGCTTCGCGCTCGGCGACAAGGGCTGGGTCCATCTCAGCGTCGATGCCACCCATCAGGATCCGACCAATCTTGCGGGGCCCGACCTGCGCTATCCGACCGATCCCACCTACGGGCAGGTGACCTTCCACTACGGCCTGCCGCTGCTCAAGCAGCAGAACGCGGCGCTGAACATGCAGTACGACTTCGCGCCGCAGGTCCAGTTCTACGCCTTCGCGCTCGTCAACAAGCGCGACGTCAGCTCGCCGGGATTCTTCCGTTCGCTGTCGGCGTACAAGACCAGCAGTCCGGCTGCGCTCGCGGTGTATCCGGCCGGTTACCTGCCGGTGGAAAACAGCGCGATCTGGGACGGCTCGCTGGTCGCCGGCCTGCGCGGCACCGTGCTCGACGGCTGGCATTACGACGTCAGTGCCAACACCGGCGGCAACCACTGGAAGCTCGACACCAGCAATACCTTCAACTACTCGCTGGGCTCCGCCTCGCCGACCGCGTTCTACATCGGCACGATCACCAACCAGCAGAACGTGCTGAACGCCGACTTCAGCAAGGACGTCAACGTCAGCGCGCTGCAGAACCCGCTGACCGTGGCCTGGGGCCTCGAGTACCGGCAGGAGAAGTTCGCCATCAAGCAGGGTGACGCGGCATCCTATGCCGGCGCCGGCGCACAGGTGTTCCCCGGCTACCAGCCACTCGACGCCGGCAGCCACAGCCGGCACAACCAGGCGGTCTATCTGGATCTCGAGAACGACCTGACCGACAAGCTCTCCGCCGGCTTTGCCGTACGCCACGAGAAGTACAGCGATTTCGGCAGCACCACCTCCTGGAAACTGTCGGGCCGCTACGCCTTCAATGACACCATCGCCGCGCGCGCCACCGCCTCGACCGGGTTCCGCGCGCCCTCGCTGCAGCAGGAGTTC
>JAJYDI010000046.1 GCA_021777635.1 Pseudomonadota bacterium | reverse complement strand
CAGCCGGGACTGAAGGTTCGCCAGGGCGATTACGTGCTCGCCATCAACGGTCACGAACTCAAGGCGCCGACCAATCCCTACCAGCTGCTGCAGGGCACGCTGGGCCAGACCATCGCGCTGCAACTGGCGTCGTCGCCCGGCGGCAAGCCGTGGACGATCATGGTCAGGCCGGTGGTCAACAGCGGCAAGCTGCACCTGCTGCACTGGATCAACGACAACCGCCGCGAGGTGAGCAAGCTGTCGGGCGGCACCATCGGCTACGTGTATCTGGATGACATGGAGGCGACCGGGCTGCACGAGTTTGTACGCCAGTACTACAGCCAGCTGACCAAGCCGGGCCTGATCATCGACGATCGCTGGAATCTCGGCGGCTTCATCGACACCATCCTGTTCAACCAGCTCGACCAGAAGATGGCCGGGGCCTGGACCAATCGTCACGGCGCCTACAACCAGAGCCCCGAGGATGCCTACATCGGCCATCTGGCGGCACTGATCAATGGCGGCTCGGCTTCGGACGGCGACATCTTCGCTTACCGCTTCCAGCAGTATCACCTTGGTCCGACCATCGGTTCGCGCACCTGGGGCGGCGTGCGCGGCTACCAAGCGCCTTTCCAGCTACTCGACGGCGGCGCGCAGGTGGTGTCCGAGATTGCCATGTACGGGACTGACTCGAAGTGGGTGGTGGAAAACATTGGCGTGGTGCCCTCGATCAAGCAGCATCTCGATCCCGGATTGCTGGCGCGCACCGGTCGCGACACCCAGATCGAGAAAGCGGTGGCAGTGCTCGCGCAGGAGATCAAACAGCAGCCGACCCCGGTGCCGCCGCCACCGCCGTGGATGCCGGCGTTCCCGACACAGCCGAGCTATCCACCCTGTCCGGTGACTCGCGGCAGTTGCCAGTGACGCCGCCGCCTGCGGGCGGCGGCGGGTGACGAGTACTCCGCGGTGCCACGCGGTCCTGCTAGTGTGGTGTCTCGGAAGTACGCGCCAGAAATTCCAAATGGATTTGGGTGCGCGGCCCGGCGCGACGAGGGGCCATGGCCGCGCGATGGCGACGAGTCGCAGCGCTGTATCGCGACGAAAGTCGCGGGAAGGACGGATGCGTACTCCCGAGACACCACACTAGTGTCGGGGCCTGCCCCCCGCGCCAGCGCAGGGACCGTCGGGCATGCATGACCGTCAAGAGATCGAATTCGCGGCGCCGGATGCGCCCCTGCGCGAGGACGTGCGCCGACTGGGCGCACTGGTGGGGGACGTTCTGGGCGAACAACTGGGCGCCGACTTCCTTGCCGAAGTCGAGACGATTCGGCGTAACGCCATTGCTCGGCGCCAGACCGTGGCGCCACCCGACGCGCTGGCCGGGGCGTTGCGCGGGCATCGCGCGGAGCGCGCCGAAGAGCTGATCCGCGCCTTCTCGACCTATTTCCAGGTCGTCAACATCGCCGAGCGCGTGCATCGCATCCGGCGCCACCGCGATTACCAGCGTGCGGGAGCCGCGCCGCAGCCGGAGAGCCTGCGAGACGTACTGGGCAGGCTGAAGTCCGACGGCGTGACTCGCGACACCCTGATCGGCTGGCTGCAGGGGCTCGCCATCGAGCCCGTGTTCACTGCCCATCCTACCGAAGCCGTGCGCCGGTCGCTGCTGGAGAAGGAATACACCATCGTGCGCTGCCTGGTCGCGGACCTGGATGGCCGACGCACGCCACAGGAACGCCGCACCGACGAGGCGCAGCTGCGCACAGCGATCACGACTGGCTGGCAGACTAGCGAGGCATCGTCGATCCGCCCCTCGGTGCAGGACGAAATGGAGCACGTCAGCTACTACCTCGCCGATCCCCTGTATCGCGTGGTACCAGTATTCTACGAGGCATTCGAGGATGCGCTGGCCGAAGTCTATGGCGCAGGCATTGAGATGCCTCGCGTGCTGCGCTTCGCGACCTGGGTCGGCGGTGACATGGATGGCAATCCCGGCGTAGCCGCCGACACCATCGAAGCCACGCTGCGCGCGCAACGCGGCCTGATCCTCGACCGCTATGGGGCCGAAACCGCGCGGCTCGCGCGGCTGCTCAGCCAGACCGCGGAGCGGGTGCGCACGAGCGCGGCGGTGCAGCAGCGCCTAGCCGACTATCGCGTTTTGCTTCCGGAGGCCACGGCGCTGATCCGCCCGCGTCACGCCGACATGCCCTACCGCTCCCTGCTAACGCTCATGCAAGCACGATTGCAGGCGACCCGCGCGGGCGAGGAGCGCGGCTATCCGGATGCCGACACCTTCGCGGGCGACCTCGCGCTGATCGCCGCCAGTCTGCACGAACACGGTGGCGAGCACGCAGGCGGATTCACGGTGCGCCGCCTGCAACGCCGCCTGCGCACTTTCGGGTTTCATCTGGCCCGGCTGGACGTGCGCCAGGAAGCGGCCGTGCATCGCGCGGCGCTTGCGGCGGCCTTCGGCGAACCCGCGCTGGTTGACGTCGACGCCTGCGTTCTGGCGCAGCGCCTGCAACCGTTCGCGGCTGGCGAGAAGACGCTCCCGCGCAGCGATGCCGAGCCTGCGGCGCGCGTGCGCGCGGTCTTTGCCACCCTGGCCGACAGCCGGCGCCGCCATGGTGGCGATGCGATCGGGTCCTACATCGTCAGCATGGCTGAAACAGCGGCCGACGTGCTCGCCGTGCTGGCACTGGCGCGGGCGGGCGGATTCACCGACGCACAAGGTCGCGTGCCGATGGATGTGGCACCGCTGTTTGAGACTATTGACGACCTGCGCGCGGCACCGGCCGCGCTGCGTGCGCTTCTGGCTGATCCCGTCTACGGCGCACACCTCGACGCGCGCGACCGGCGGCAGTGGGTGATGCTGGGCTATTCGGATTCGAGCAAGGACGGTGGCATCGTCGCTTCGCGCTGGGCGCTGCAGCGCGCGCAGGTCGAACTGCGAAGTGTCGCCGACGCGGCCGGTGTGGGTCTGGTCTTCTTCCACGGGCGCGGCGGATCGATCAGCCGAGGTGGCAGCCGGATCAGCACGGCGCTGATGGCCGCGCCGCATGGAACGGTGGGTGGCAGCCTGCGGGTCACCGAACAGGGCGAAGTGATCCACCGCAAGTACGGCATCCGCGCGCTAGCGCTGCGGACTCTGGAACAGACCGCGGGCGCAGTCATGCGCGCTTCTCTCCGATCACCGGCGCCGGACCCGCGCGCGGCTTCGTGGTCGGCCGTGATGGAGCGGATGGCCAGCGAAGGCTGCGCAGGCTACCGTGCGCTGGTCGATGCGCCGACCTTCGACGACTATTTCCGCAACGCCACTCCGATCGACGTCATCGAGCGCATGACCCTCGGCTCGCGCCCGCCGCGTCGCGGCCGGATGCGCGGCGTGGAGAGCCTGCGCGCGATTCCCTGGGTGTTCGCCTGGACGCAGTGTCGCGCCGGGCTTACAGGCTGGTACGGCACCGGCGTCGCGTTGGAGCGCGCAGTCGCCGAATCAGGCGAGGAGGTTCTGCGGGAGATGGCGCGTGACTGGCCCTTTTTTCGTGGCTTGCTCGATGACGTCGGCATGGTGCTGGCAAAAAGCGACCTCGCCATCGCCGAGCGATTTTCGCTGCTCGCCGGCGCCGAATTGCATGCGCGCTTCTTTCCGCGGGTGCAGGCGGAGTTCGAGCGCTGCCGCCACTGGGTTCTGCGCCTGCGCGTCCAGCGCCAGCTGCTGGAAGACGATCCGCGCCTCGCGTTGTCGATCCGTCTGCGCAATCCCTATGTCGATCCCATGAGCCTGCTGCAGGTCGATCTGCTGCAGCGCTGGCGCGCGTCCGGGCGCCCGACGGACGCTTTGTTCCGCGCGCTGGTGGCGAGCGTCAACGGCGTGGCGCAGGGGCTTCAGAACACCGGGTGAGGGCAGAGCGCCGGAGACGGCGGCCGCAAGCCACACGGCGCCTCGGGGTGGCAGGCTTGGCGCGCGCCGGACGATCGTGATCTGATCACCATTTTCCGCACCGGGGAAACCGCGCCATGCGCGCCTGGATCGCCGCCCTGCTCTGCCTGATTACCGCACCCGCCATGGCCGACAAGCTCACCATCAATCGCTTGTTCGACGATCCTGCGCTCAGTGGGCCGACCCCGGTCCGCGTGCAGATCGCGCCGGACGGCTCGCGAGTCACCTTCCTGCGCGGCAGCGCCGGGGATCAGTACCGGCTGAACCTGTGGGAGTACAACCTCAAGGATCACACCACGCGCCTGCTGGTCGCCGCGAAGACGCTGGAGCCGCAAGGTGAACGCTTGTCGGATGCCGAAAAGGCGCGCCGCGAGCGCGAGCGCACGGCGATCTATTCCGGCATCGTCAACTACCACTGGGCGCCAGACGGCGCGCAGCTGCTGTTCCCACTCAATGGCAAGCTGTACCTGTACACGCTGGCGACGCGGCGCGTGCGCGCGCTGCCGATCGGCGCCGGTTTCGCGCTCGACCCGAAGATCTCGCCTCGCGGCCGTTACGTGTCGTTCGTGCGTGACCAGAACCTGTGGGTGTACGACCTTGAGGACGACACGCTGCGCGAACTGACTCGTGACGGCGGCGGCAGCGTGCACAACGGCGAGGCCGAGTTCGTCGCGCAGGAGGAAATGGATCGCGGCACCGGCTACTGGTGGGCTCCGGACGACTCCGCAATCGCCTTCGAGCGCTACGACGACGCCGATGTGCCGGTAACCGAGCGCATGGAACTGTACGCCGACCGCACGGCGGTGGTGAAGCAGCGCTACCCGTTCGCCGGCGATCCGAACGTGCGCTGGCAGCTGGGCCTGATCGCTCCGCAGGGCGGCGCGCCGCGCTGGGTCGCCGCGCCCGCGGACGCCGAGTATCTCGTGCGCGTCAACTGGCTGCCCGACGCCCGGGCGGTGTCCTGCCAGTGGATGACGCGCGACCAGAAACACCTCGCGCTGGTGCGCGTCGATGCCGACACGCTGGCCGTGCGCACGCTGCTGACCGAATCGTCCGGAACCTGGATCAACCTCAACAACGATCTGCATTTTCTCAAGAACAAACCGCAGTTTGTCTGGGGCTCCGAGCGCAGCGGCTTCCATCACCTGTATTTGTACGACCTCGATGGCCGGCTGCTGCATCCGATCAGCGCTGGCGCCTGGAACCTCGACGGTCTGCTCGCCGTGGACGAGACCAAGGGCCTGGCTTACGTCAGCTCCAACCGTGACTTCGTGCCCGACCGGCAGATCTATGCGCTGAAGCTCGACGGCAGCAGCGCCGACGCGCCGATCCGCATCAGCCGCCGCGACGGCACCCACGTCGCCGAGTTCTCTCCCGACGGTGCCTTCTACGTCGATACGTATTCCAGCCCCGAGCAGCCACCGCAGGTCAGCGTGCACGCCGCCGACGGCGCGCGTCTGGCGTGGATCGAGCGGAACAAGCTCGAACCCGGTCATCCTTATTGGCCCTACCTCAAGGACCACATCAAACCGGAGTTCGGCACGCTGACCGCGGCCGACGGGCAGACGCTGTACTACCGGCTCTACAAGCCGCTCGGCTTCGATCCCGACCAGCGCTACCCGGTGTTCGACACCTACTACGGAGGGCCCACCGCGCAGCAGGTTGTACGCGCCTGGCCGCCCCTGTTCGCCGAGTACATGGCGCAGCACGGCTTCGTCGTGTTCACCTTGGACAATCGCGGCATGGCGCGGCGTGGCCGGCGATTCTCCGACGTGATCGATCACCATCTCGGCGCCGCCGAGGTGGCCGACCAGATGGTCGGCATCGACTGGCTGCAGCAACAGCCCTGGGTCGATCCGCAGCGCATCGGCGTGTTCGGCTGGAGCTACGGCGGCTACCTGACGGTGATGATGCTGGCCAAGGATTCCGCGCAGCTCGCCGGTGGCGTCGCGGTCGCGCCGGTCACCAACTGGAAGCTCTACGACACCTTCTACACCGAGCGCTATCTTGGCCGACCGCAGGACGATCCCCAAGGGTATGCCGAAAGCGCGGTGTTTCCCTACCTCAAGGGCCTGACCGCGCCGTTGTACCTAGTGCACGGCATGGCCGACGACAACGTGTTGTTTCTCAATTCCACCGAACTGATGAGCGCCCTGCAGACACAGGGCACGCAGTTTCAACTGATGACCTATCCCGGCGCCAAGCACGGCCTGAGCACCCCGGCGATGCAGAAGCACGTCTATCACCTGATCGCGGATTTCTTCGAGACGCAGATCGCCGGGCGTGGGAAGCCGTGCAAGGCAATCCCGCTCCCGCACCGGGCAGCACCCGTCCCGGGAACGACGCCCTGAAGGCGCGGTGGAAGATGGCCGCGGGTTAGCCTCTAGGGCGCACCTCGTCGCCGTGGCCGGTATGCCGGATAGGCACGATCCTGTTCGGCCGAGACCGAAAGCTGTTTGCGTGGCGCGCCGCGCGGGCGTTCGCCCGGGCCCGGCAAGGATTTTGGCGGTTCGTAAACTTTATTGGCTCATAATTTGCTTGATTCCGAGCCTCGCGCCCATCGAGGCGCACCATCGACATCCATTTGCCGTGAACCGCTGGACCGCCACTGTTGACCCTATCCTTGTTCGTGCTCTCAGCGTGCGCGACGCCTCTACCGCAGAGCATTGCGACCGCGTCGCGGATCTGGCGGTCCGACTCGGTTGTGCCATCGACCTTGCGGAGCATGATCTCGCGGTACTCGCTCTGTCAGCGCATCTGCACGACATCGGCAAGCTCCATCTCCCGGACGCGATCCTGCGCAAGGCAGGGCCTCTCGACGCGCAGGAACTAGCGGTCATGCAATCGCACAGCGTCCGCGGCGAGATGATCATTCGGGCGAACCGCGATCTGCCCTTCCGCGACGAGATCGCGGTTGTCGTGCGCCATCACCATGAGCACTGGAATGGAGGCGGATATCCGGATGGCCTTCGTTCCGAGGCCATCCCGCTGCTCAGTCGCATCCTTTCCGTTGTCGACAGCTACGACGCGATGACGTCCCCGCGGCCCTACCACCGGGTAAGAACCCCTACGGCGGCATTGGCGCAGCTCGACACCGAGCGCGGCGCCAAGCACGATCCTTCGATCTTCGACGCCTTCATGGCGAGCGGAATCCGGTAGCGAACCCAACGCGCCACAGCGTTCGCGATTTGGTAACGCCCGAAGCGTCTGCCACCCGCGGACAGGCGATGACCGCCTAGCCGCTCGACGCCGCCTCAAAAACGTCCGGCACGAAAGTCCTCAACCGCCTGCATAATCTGCTCGCGGGTGTTCATTACGAAGGGGCCGTACTTGGCGACCGGTTCGTTGAGCGGCTGGCCGGCGACCAGGATCAGCCGCGTCGCCTCGCTACCCGCCGCCAGCCGCACTCCGTCGCCGGGGCCGAGCACGCCCAGCTCGTTCAAGCCCAGCGTGCTGTCGCCGAGGGTCACGCCGGCGCCTTCGAACACGTAGGCGAAGCCGCTGTGGCCCACGGGCAGCGGCACGTCGAGCGCGGCACCGGCGGCAAGCGCGACATCGAGAAACAGCGGCCGGGTGGCGATGCCGCTGACCGGACCGTGCGCGCCGGCCAGCTCGCCGGCGATCACGCGCACGCGCGCACCGGGCGCGGGTTCGATCTCGGGGATCTGCTCCGGCGCGATGTCCTGGTAGCGCGGCGCGCGCATCTTGTCGCGGGCAGGCAGGTTGACCCAGAGCTGGAAGCCGCGCATCTCGCCGTCCTCCTGCTCGGGCATCTCGGAGTGGATCAGGCCCGCACCCGCGGTCATCCATTGCGCACCTCCCGGCACCAGCAGGCCGCTGTTGCCGTGGTTGTCGCGGTGGCGCATGCGACCGGCCAGCATGTAGGTCACAGTTTCGAACCCGCGATGCGGATGATCGGGAAAGCCGCCGATGTAGTCGGCGCCCCGCTCCGAGCCGAAGGCGTCCAGCAGAAGAAACGGGTCCAGCATTTCCAGCGCCGGCTGGCCGATCACGCGCGTCAGCTTGACGCCGGCACCGTCGCTGGTGGGAAGGCCGCGGACACGGCGGGTGATGGTGCGGGCAGCGTTCATGACCTGGCTCCGTTGCGGACTGTACGCAGCATGGGGGCACTGGAACGGTTTGCCGAGGGTCGTCCCGGTCATGCTGTGTTGCCGTGCCGGAAACCGGGCGGTGTTCGCGCCACGGGCTGTGCGCGGCGGCGGATGCGCCGGCTTCAGTGCACGTAAGCCGGCTGCAGCGAACCGAACAAGGCCAGCCCTAGCGCGATGCGGTACCACGCGAACAGCGTGTAGCGGTGACTCCTGATGTAACCCAGCAGCCAATTCACCGCGACGAAGGCGGTCAGCGTCGATGCCACGAAGGCGATGGCGAGGGTGGTCCAGCGTTCGGGTGGCGCCGCGACGCCGGCCTGGCGCGCGTGGTGTCAGAGCTCATAGCCGCTGGCGGCAAAGATGGTCGGGATGCCAACCAGGAACGAAAACTCGGTCGCCGCCGAACGGTCGCGCGTGCCCGCCAGCATGGCCGCGAAGATGGTCGCTCCCGAGCGCGATAGGCCCCGGAAGATCCCCGCCGCCATCTGCGCCAGACCGACCGCGATCACCACCGCCCAAGGGATCCTCGCGCAGGGCTCGAAGCGCCCGGCGAGGCTTTCGGCGCCGAGCATCCAGAGGCCGCCGAGGATCAGCGCCCAGGCTACCGGTCTCACCGTGTCCGGCAGCCTGAAACCGATCTTCACCGCGATAAGTCCCAGCACGCCGGTAATCAGAAAGGCGACCAGCAGCCTGGCGGCGTAGTCGAGGTCTTCGCGCCGGCTGAGGCCGGTTGCCAGCGTCCGCAGCCTGCGCCGGTACACCAGTCTTACGGCCAGGATCGCGCCGGCCTGGATCGCCACGTTGAACAGGTCCGATCGTGCGCCAAGCCACTGCTCCGCGATCAGCAGATGGCCGGTGGACGAGATCGGCAGAAACTCGGTTATGCCTTCGATGATGCCGAGCAGGATGGCGCCGAAGTGGATCTGCACGCGGGCACCTCGCGGCATGCGCAGCGCTCGAGCTTACGCAAACGCGCGCAGCGTGCCCAGCCACTTCGCGTCGTGTCGTTGCCGACGGACTCAGGCATGTATGCCCGATGTGAACGCCCACAGCACGATCACGCACATGATCACGACATAGATGCGAAGCCCCCAGAACACCCACTGTTGCCACGGCTTGAGATGCACGCGCCTGATCGGTGGCAGTTCGTCGTGCCAGCGCTCCTCGGCCAGCAGGGCCTGCAACTCTGCGGGCGTGTAGTCGTCGAGATCTTTCATGAGGTACCTCCGAAGATGTGCGGAAATATGGTGACCAGCCCGTACAGCACATTGCAGGCGATCAGCCCAAACATGATCGCGATCGACAGCGCATTGCGGATGGGGCCGTTGGCATGATCACCCATCAGTTCGCGGTCGTTTAGAAGCATCAGCAGGAACAGCATCGCAGCCGGCATGAACACGGTCGCAATAACCTGCACGCTGAGGTTGAGGAACCCGATCGGCAGGTTCGGAAACAGAACCACGCCTGCCGCCGCCACCGTGCCCATAATCGCCGGGGCATAGAAACGCCACGCCTGCGCGGGCGCGGCATTGAGCGAGCGCGGCATGTCAAACGCCTCGCCGATGGCCCAGCCGGTGCTGGCGGTGATCACAATGGCGGCGATCAGGCCGGCCTCGATCAGGCCCAACGCGAACAGCTTCATCGCCGTTTCGCCGAGGCGCTGCTGCAGCGCGGCCAACACCGCTTGGGTGGTGAGGTCCTTGGCGTCCGGCAGTCCTGACAGTGACACTGCGCCGAGTACGATCACCGCGATCGCCACCAGCACCATGCCGCCCACGCCGAGCATCAGGTCGCGGCGGCTGGCGTTTATATCCTTGGGCAGCAACCCCTTATCGACCACGCAGGACTGCTGGAAGAACAATTGCCATGGCGCAATGCTGGTTCCGATGTTCGCCGAGAGCAGAATCAGAAAGGTGACTGAGAGCACGCCGCCCGGAATCGCCCAGCCCGAGCCCGCGAACGCACGCGCCACCTCGCCCCAGTGCGGATGCGCCATCAGTACCAGCGGTACAAACACCAAGTTGAGCGCGGCGATGAACAGTGCGATGCGCTCCCATGCCCAGTAACGCAGGAACACCAGCGTCATCACCACGAAACCCAGGGTCAGCGGCACAGTCAGCGCATAGGGCACACCGAATGCCTCGCCGCCGATGCGGATACCGAGGAACTCGGTAACCAGGGTGAGGATGTTGGCCAGCACCAGATCGACAAGCGAAAAGATGCCCCACCACGGGCCGTAGCGTTTCCAGATGAGTTCGGCATGACCGCGGCGCGTCACCGCACCCAGACGGATGGTCATCTCCTGAACTATGTAAGCGACGAATCCCAGTATCAGCATCAGCGGAAGGAACAGCCCCAATCCGTACGCGGCGCCGGTTTGTGCGTACGTGAGGACGCCACCAGCGTCGTTGTCGCCGAGCATCACCAGCAGTCCGGGGCCGATCAGGGCAAGCGCCAGTGCCAGCCGGTTCCACGGCGTTGCTGGTCTGCGGCGCAACTCGGCCAAGTGCAGGCGATCGCGAATTCGTTGCTGTAGGCCGGCGCGCGCGGTGGCGCTGGCGTGCGGCGCCGACACGGAGATGGATGGATCGATCGCGGGCATTGTCATGGCTCCAATGAATCTCAAATGCCGAGGTGAACGCGCAGGCCGATCACCCGCGCCGGACCGCGCGCGCGGTTGTAGCCGGGGTTGGCAATCCACTGCAGATCGGGGCTGATCTGCAGGTAGTGTCCTAGCTGCAAGCGGTAGTAAGCCTCGATCACGCGCTCGCGACCATAGTCCAGCGCGCCGTCGCAAAGCATGAAGCCGCAGCCGCCGGCCGCGAGATAGGCGCGATGCAGCACCGACAGGCCATCGAGCCCCAGCGCGACGCCGATCCGGTCCTGCGCGCGTCGCCAATGCACGCCCGAAAGCTGCGCGCCGACGCTCAACGCGCGATCCGCTTCGGTGTATGCGAAGGACTCCGTCGCGCCGTCGTTCCAGGCCAGCCGCGCGAACAGCCCGCTGGCGCTGCCGTCGGCCAGCGGCAGCTCGGCGTTGAGCACCCAGCCGTGCTTGCGGCGGCCGTTGCGGTCGTTGGCGACGATGTCGGGTGTGGCGCCAGCGGCTGCCGCGATCGCCAGTGCCTGCGCGTAGCGGCCCATGGCTGCGATGTTGCGGTAGGCCAGAAGGCGCAGGGCAAAGCCGTCCGCAGCAAACGGACGCAGCGACAGCTGCACCTGTTCGCTGCGGGCGCGGGTCAGCGGTCCTGCCAGCGCCTGGCCGTTGGCTTCCTTGGGCATCTGATAGACGCCATAACGCAGCGTCCAGCGCGGCTGCACCCAAGCGGCAATGAAGCCGTCGCTGTAGCCGCGGGTGTCGGCGGCATAGTCGTAGGCGGCGGCGTTGATGAAATCCCAGTTCATGAACTGGTGGCGGGTATCGTTGGCGTAGCGGTTTTTGTCGAAGTCATCGCTCAGCGCGACACGACCCAGTTTGATTTCGATCCGTTGCGTGGCCTGCTCGCCGGGGAGCTGATCCTGTGCACCCGCCACCGATGCACGATCAGCGCCCAGTGGCAGGTTCCAGTCGAGGTAGGCGCGCGCAATGTACGGTCGCTGCGCGCCGCCTGCACCGGGCCCGGCGCGCACTGCGTCACCGTTGACGTAACCGGCGAGCCCGGTGCCGCTGTTGATGCCACGGCCGGTAAACAGCTCGGTGTCCAGATAGAAGGCCAGATGCGCCGGCAGGCGCAGGCCGAAGTAGGCACCGAAGGTGCGCGAGAGCGCCTGGTCGCCGCCCGCTGGCAGGCTGAGCGGTCCGGCGTAGCTGGAGTGCAGTCGGCCCAAGTGCTGCGTCACGTAGCTCACCTGCGCATCGAGCAATTGCGGTACGAACAGCGGTGGCGCAGTGGTTTCGTCGGCGCGCGCGGAGCCCCACGCTGTCAGTGCGACAGCGCTTAGCAGCAGCAAAAGCAGTGGCGGTGTGCGAACAGAAAGCATGGGGTCGTTCCGCAGCGGGCCGCCACCCGCATCGGGTGGCGGCGACAACGTAGGGCAGGAGGGTGTCAGGGTGAGGTCACCCGGCGCGCGCGCGGATGGACGCGTTCCGGTCCGGATCCCCACTGCCGGGAAGACGCCGGGCGTCGCGGTTGCGGCACGGCCGATGGCGGGAGCGGGCGCAGCGGCTCCAGCCGCGAGGCGACGAGTGGCTGCGAAGCAAGGGGGAAGATGAGCATGGCTCGCCTCCAGTCCGGGGACCAGAGGCGAGCGGGACGTCAGGAGTGCCCGCCCGCGACCGGTGCGCGGAGTGTCTTCAGGTTGGGCATGACCACAGCAGCAACCGGCGCCGACGGCGCGATCACTGCGTTGGTACTCGGGTAGTTGTCCATGGATCTCGTTAGCAGTCTGAAACGTGCCCCGGGGAGCCCCGCGGCGCGCGCGGACTGTACGCTCCAATTTGGCGGGCCACAAGCGTTGCGGACCTGCGGCTGACCTGCACGGCGCCCGTTGTCCGCGTTGCGCGAACGATCAATACAGCAGCAGCAGCGCCACCGCGCCCAGCGCGATGCAGTAGTACGCGAACGGATTCAGCGCCGCGGTCTCGTGGCGGCGGAAGTAGCGCATCAGGAACGCGGTGCTGAGAAACGCCGCCACGCCCGCC
>JAJYDI010000169.1 GCA_021777635.1 Pseudomonadota bacterium | reverse complement strand
GCTCATCGTGGCCTGCTCCCTGGGGCGCCAGGCTCGGGCTCGCTCGCCTGCAGGGGCCTTGTCGCATCGCCCCCGCCGGCGGCAGCGCGCCGTGCCAGCTGGGCAAGTTCGGCGCTGTGCACGCCGAAGCGGTCGAGTTCGTGCATGCGCTCGATTCCGGCCGAGGCCTGCGCATAAAGGCGGCCGGCCAGCTGCATCTGCACCAGATTGTTCCAGTAGGCATAGTCGCCCGGCGCCAGCGCGACCGCGCGCTGCATCAACGCGTAGGCCTGCGGCAGGCGGTGGCGCAGATTGGCCTCGTAGTTCGCCTGCAGCGTGATGAGCTCGGCGCGGCCCGGCGCGCGCTGCACGGCCAGCGCGAGCACTTCGCCGAGCTGCTGCAGATCGCCTGCGTCGTAGCGACACACGCCAACGATGCCGCAATGAATCAAGCTGTACAGCGCGCCGACGTCCTCGGCACTCATCGGCGTGGTCTCGATCACGCGTTCCATGCCGCGCCACCACTGCGGGTTGACTGGGTCGCCGTATTTTGCGGCCATGAACACCAGCGCTTGCCACGGCTGCAGGTCGGCGCCGGGCAGCTTCGCGGCATAGACCATCTGCTGCATGCCGAAGCCATGCAGCGTGCTCTGTCGGCTTGGTGCCATCATCAGTTCGATGCGGCCGAGATCGTAGGCGGCGCGCGGCGAACGCGGATGCAGCGTGGCCTCGAAATAGGCCAACCGATAGGGGCTGCTCCAGACCTGCGCGCGGATACCGGTGAACAGCGCATACAAGCCGATCAGCGCGAGCAAGGCCGCCACGACCAGCGTGCGCAGCGTCGAGCGAGCTTGCGCAGCGCGGGGGCGCCATGCGTCGATCAGCCCGAACGCCGCGAGGAATACACCCCAGCTGGGCAGGTAATTGCGATGCTCGTACGCGAGTTCGAGCGGGATGATGGTCGAGACCAGGCTCTGGCCGGCGAAGAACCAGAGCAGGCCGAGCGACACCAGCGGCAGCCGCCGGCGCAGCGCCAGCGCGGCGACAAACAGCGCGCCGAGCAAAGCCCAGCTCGCCGCGGTCGTCCACGGTGCAAACCACCCGCTCGAGACTACCAGGTCGTCGTGGTACAGGCTCAGCGCGTCGGGTTGCGGCGCCAGCGTCCAGTGCAGGTAATCGACCAGCACGCGGCCTTCGGTCAGCAGCCGCTGCATCAGGGTAAAGGTCCGGGTGGCGTACGCGGCGCCGTCCAGCACGCCGGGCAGCAACCATGCCAGTCCGAGCACGCCGGGGAGAATCAGCAGCAACAGGTAGAGCCAGGGCAGGCGGCGCTGGGCATCCCCCTCGCCGCGCAGCACCACCCACTCCAGCAGCGCGGCGTAGGCCGGCAGCATGACCCCGGTCTCCTTCGCTGAGGTCGCCAGCAACGTCCCCAGCACCAGGGATCCGCAGATCCAGCGCCAGGCGTGCGGCCGCCCGTCGATCAGACGCATGCGCCCGTGCCAGTAGCCGAGCAGGCCCAACAGGACGAAAGTCGCGGCCAGGGCCTCCTCGCGCTGCACCACATAGAGCACCGCGGTGAGCTGGATCGGGGCCAGCAGCCACGCCGCCGCAACCAACGCCGAGAGCAGCGACGAGCCGAGCAGGCTGCGCTCAGTATGGCGCTTGAGCGCTGCGCCGATCACCTGCGTCGACAAGGCGTACACCAACGCGCCGTTGACGAGGTGCAGCAGCAGATTGAAAAACTTCAGGGGCCACGGGTCGAAGCCGGTCCAGCGCATCTGCAGCGCAAAACTCAGCATCGACAGCGGGCGATCGAACGGGCCGGCATGGCCGCTGAACACGGCCGTCCAGAAATGCGCGTGCAATGCAGCGGGCGCGAAGCGTGGGTCGTCGACCAGATTGCCGAAGTCGTCGAATACGAACCCCCCGCGCAACCCGGCCCAATAGACAAGGCCTACGACTCCAGCCACCACAAGGTACGCGATCAGCCTGCGGCGCTGGTATGGCAGATAGCTTGCGTTCACACAGATGGCAGAGCCAATCAACAAAAAAACCCGCCTCGCGGCGGGTTCCTTTTCAATGGGCGATTCAACTGCCGTTGCAAGAAGACGGCAGATATTTCGTCGGAATCGTCGTGCCCGCACTCGTGGTGCCACAAGTCCAGGAAATCGAACCACCACCGTTCGTCACAGCCGAAATCGAGAGAACATCGCCATCAATTGCGGCATTAGCCTTCTGCGGAGATGTCTTGCTAAACGTCACTTGGATCTTCCCGTTAGCGGCATTCACGCTCTTGACGTAATTGCCAGTGATGGAAGTATCGGTCGACAAACCAGCCACAGCGTTACTAACCGGCATGGTCCCGTGGTTGGTGAAATACTCGGCCACCGCCGTCTTCGCACCATCGGCCAGCGACAGGCCTTCCGAGACTTGCGCGCGGATCGTGTAGTTCTGGTACGCGGGAATCGCGATCGCGGCCAGAATACCGATGATCGCGACGACGATCATCAACTCGATCAGCGTGAAACCTTGCTGCATCTGCTTCTTCATGGACATGTTCTCCGGAGTGTGACCGCGGCTTGGCCCAGGCGCCTCACCGAACCACTCCCAGCATATTGCGATGGCAAGCCGGGAGCAAGCCGTCATGGCCTGGCGACGT
>JAJYDI010000168.1 GCA_021777635.1 Pseudomonadota bacterium | reverse complement strand
ACCCGTTCCTGGCCCTGCGACGCTGCTCAGGTTGTTGCGCAGCGCGAGGTAGTCTGCCGCGTTGTTGAGGCCTCCGCTCAGTGCATTCGTGCCCCCGACGATCCCGGCAGCCTGTGACGCGCCGGCCGCCGCCTGCGCGACGGCGATACGGGTGCCCAGCGCGGTGCCCTGCGTGCCGACGTTGGTCGCGGCGTTCTGGCCCAGCCCGGCGATACCAGACAGGCGCGAGAAAATGTTGTTCTGCTGCGTCTGGAACTGGTTGAAGTAGTTCCCGTAGTTGCTCGCGGCCACGCCCTGGTTGAAGCCCGCAAGGCTCTTGAGCGCCGCGCCCGACAGCGCGCCGCTGCCCGGGGTGTTGGCGTTTTGCACGCCCTGCGCGCCCGTCTGCAGCTGGAACTGGTAGCCCGGGTAGGACTCGAGCTGCTGCTGCGTCGGGTTGAACGTCTGCGTCAGGAAGCCGGACGGAAGGCCGCCGACAGTGCTCGGCGCCGGCGCGGCGCTCGCCCCACCTGGCTGCATGCCGCCTGCGACCGAGCTGATGGCAATCGGCGGTGATCCTCCCGAAGAGGTCGAGGTCGACGGCAGGCCCAGCAGCTGGCTAAGCGCGGTCGTCGCGCCGTAGCCGGCCTGCATGAAGGGCTGTTCCTGCTGGTTGATCGTGTTGAACATCTGCTGCTGGGTGGCAGCAGCCTGTTGCTGGGCGCCGGCCTGCGTGCTCGCAGCCTGCTGAGAACCGACATACCCGAGAACTCCCGCTCCCGCGATAGCTACCGCAACCCAGCTCATGAAAGCACCTTCTGCGCATTGCGCGCGTCGAACAGCGCGGTGTCGTCTGGCTCGATCAGCTCGGCCTCGATTTCGTCCAGATCGGTCTTGTCGGTGCGGTGCACGGTCAGGCACGTCGCGTCCGTCACGGCAAGCACCGCGCGCTTTGTGCCGGGCTTGGACACGATCACCGCGGGGCCGGTGATTTCGCGCGCTGGACCTTCTCCGCCCGTCACGCGCACCGTGCCACAGCACACGATGTAGAAGTGCTCGGCCTTGTGGACCTTTCCGACGATGAGCGTTCCAGCAGCGCGCGGCAGGAACCGGCAATACATGCCGCCGGCGAAGAAGTGCTCGGTGGTGAGCTCGGCCTGAGGCATCGCGGCGATAGCCGCCTGCAACGCATCGATGGCCTCACGTCCGACCGGGCGCGCGACGTCGTTCATTGCACGACGAGGCCCGAGGCCGTGAAGGTCACGCTCGCCGCGGCGCTGGCATGCGCGTGGATCTGAGATCCGGCGGGAATGACCGCGCCGGCAAGCTCTGGGGAGACGTAGGATTCGCCTGGGGCGATGGGGCGCGCAGAGATCAAGGTCGTCGAGGCTCCGAGTGCACCGCCGGGGGTAATCCCCGCGGTAATGGTGAGGGCACTCGCCGACGTGTTCGTGAACACCGCCCGGCCGATCTTGGCCGTCGTCTGCGTGGGTGCAGTGTAGACCGCACCATCGGCTGCGCCCAGCTGCATGGGGGCCACGAGCTGCGCTTGAGTGATAGTGGTCACGGGGGCCTCTCAGTCGGGCAGGAACATGACGGTGGGCGTTGCGACGCCCCCTGGCAGCGTGCTGCCGTAGGTGATCGTCACCTCGTCGAGCCGGCGCAGGCGCACCATGCCGGAGGTGAGCACCGGTGACACGGCCGCGCCTTGGCGCGCCAGTGAAACCGCCGACACGGCGCCCCCAGAGATCGACAGCACGCCGTTTGCGAGCGCCCGAAAGACGAAGGGGGAAGCTCCGACCACCACGCTCTGCACAGGGGGCGCCTGAGGCGCGAAGGGGGTCGTCGCGGCGTCCAGGTCGACAATGTCGATGATGTCGGCCTGCGAGGTCGGCACGCTGCCGCTGGACTGACCAGACAGGATCTGGTTCGCCAGGTTGTAGAGGAACAGGTACCAGTTCTGATCGACGAAGACGCGCCCCTGAGCGTCGACCGTCCCGAACGGCACCGACTGCGGCTGGATCTGACCGGGGAGCAGGCTCATGCCGAGGAGAACGCCTTGAGCGTGCAGCCGATGAGGTCTCGGCGCACCGGATCGATCACCTCGACGTCGAACACCAGGTCGCGCGCATTACCGAGCCGGCGCCACATCGTGCGCGTCTCGCGCTCGCCGATCTTGCCCAGTGGCGCAGGCCACGCCTGGCCGAAGGTGATGCCTCCGTCACGCGATATGCGCAGCTTGGCCTGCGGGTCGGCGCCCATGCCGCGCGCGTTGCCCACACCCGGCAGAAAGTCCAGCTGCAGGCTTTGCGCGAACACGCGCCCGCGCTGCCCCTTGTCCCAAACGTGCGGAGAACGGCGTTTGGCCAGCAGCGGCCAGCCTGCATCCGTGTAGGCCGTGCGCGTGAGCCAATACAGCGCGCCGCACTCGTAGTCGCCGACGATGCGCATTCCCTGGAAATTCATGAAGCAGTTCGAGCGGTGGCGGTGCCACGCCTGCGCGTAGGGGTCGTAGGAGAGGCGCTTGTGCAGAAGCCCGCTTTGCTGGTCGTACACCCAGGTCGTGTCGGCGCTCGGGAAGGTGAGCACGTAGAACTCGTGCGTGTCCTCCTGGTAGGTGTAGCCAATCGCATCCGACGTGATCGGATAGGTGGCGACCTCG
>JAJYDI010000045.1 GCA_021777635.1 Pseudomonadota bacterium | reverse complement strand
GACCGCGTCGAGGTGCATGACGGCAGCCGCCGTCACGGCTTCGAGCACCCGCCGGCGTTCGCACCCGCGGCCGCCGCGACGGTCGACAGCGATCGGGTCCTCGCGCCCATGCCCGGCCGCATCGTGTTGGTACGTGCCCGCATCGGCGCCGAGGTGGCCGCCGGCGATGAACTGCTGGTGATGGAGGCGATGAAGATGGAACTGGCGCTGAAGGCCCCGCGCGCCGGCGCCATCGCGGCGGTCGGCGTCGCGGTCGGCGACTTCGTCGAAGCCGACGCGGTGCTGGTACGGTTTGCCGATGTCCCCTGAGCCGCGCAGCGGTCATCGCCGGCCCTGATTCCACCGGATTCAACCATGAGCCTCCTTCCCGCCCAGGTCCGCATCGTCGAGGTCAGCCCGCGCGACGGCCTGCAGAACGAACCGGCACCGGTGCCGACCGCCGTCAAGATCGAGCTGATCGATCGCCTCGCGGCCTGCGGCCTGCCGGTGGTCGAGGCCACCAGCTTCGTCAGCGCGCGTTGGGTACCGCAACTGGCCGACGGCGCCGCGGTGCTGGCCGGCATCCATCGCCGCGCCGGCGTGCGCTATCCCGTGCTGGTGCCGAACTTGCGCGGCTACGCGGCGGCGCGCGCGGCCGGGGCCGATGACATCGCGGTGTTCACCGCCGCCTCCGAGGCCTTCAACCGCAAGAACATCAACGCCTCGATCGACGAGTCGCTGGAGCGTTACCTGCCGGTGCTGGAACAGGCACGCGCCGAGGGCGTGCGCGTGCGCGGCTACGTGTCGACCGTGCTGGGCTGTCCCTACCAGGGCCCGGTGCCGCTGGCCGATGTGGTGCGGGTCGCCGCGCGCCTGCATGCGCTGGGCTGCACGGAGATCTCGCTGGGCGACACCATCGGCATCGGCACGCCGCTGCAGGCACGGGCGATGCTGCGCGCGGTCGCCGGCGAGGTGCCGCTGGCCGCATTGGCGGTGCACTTCCACGATACCTACGGCCAGGCGCTGGCCAACATCCTCGCCTGCCTCGAGGAGGGTGTCGGCGTCGTCGACAGCGCGGTCGCCGGGACCGGCGGCTGCCCTTACGCACGCGGCGCTACCGGCAACGTCGCCAGCGAGGACGTGGTCTACATGCTGCACGGCATGGGCATCGCCACCGGCGTCGACCTGCCGGCCCTGATCGCCGCCGGACAGTGGCTGTCCGGGCAGCTCGGACGGGCCACGGCCAGCCGGGTGGCACGCGCCATGACCTGACGCCGAAGGCCGGTCCGCCGTCGCGGGCGCGGTGCTATGCTCGAAACCGGTTTGGCCGTTGGGCGCTTGACAGGGGGCCCCGTGCGGCAGTCGCAGCCGTCAATCGCTGCTGTCCCGGATCGGGTTGCCGCCATCGATGCGGCGACCGCGGGTTCGCTGCATGCCCTGCTTGCGCTGCTCGACGCCCTGCCCGAGGCCTTGCTGCTGCTCGACAACGCGGGCTGCGTGCTCGCCGCCAACCGCGCCGCCGGCGACCTCTACCGCCAGCCGGCGGCCGAGCTGCAGGGCCTGGCGCTGGCCGCGCTCGATCCGGCGCTTTCGCCGCTGGCGCTCGCCGACGCCGCAGCGCGTGCCGAAACCGGCATCGAGCTGCACCAGAGCGGCAGTCATCGCCGCGCCGACGGCAGCCTGTTCGCGGCCGATCTCTGGCTGCGCGCCTGCAGCGGTCCCGGCGCTGCGCGTCTGCTCGCGCGGGTGCGCCCCGCGCAGGCGCCCGCCGGCGCGGAGGACGATGCCCGCTACCGCCTGCTGCTGCAGGCGATGGACAAGGGCGTGCTGATCCAGGACGCCGAGGGCCGGATCGTCGCGGTCAATCCTGCCGCCTGCCGCATCCTCGGTCTCAGCGAGACCGAAATCCTGCAGGTGCGTCGCGAGGTGCTGCGCGAATGGCGGGTGGTCGACGAGCACGGCACGCTGGTTGCCTTCGAGGACCTGGCCGGCAATCGCGCGCTGCGCGAGGGCCGCAGCATCGAGAGCACGCTGCTCGGCGTGTATCTGCCGCACCTGCACGCCTACCGCTGGCTGTCGCTGACCGCCGTGCCGCAGTTCCGCGACGGCGATACGCGGCCGTTCCAGGTGGTGTCGACCTTCAGCGACGTCAGCACGCTGAAACGACAGGCGGACCTGTTCGACGAGACGCAACGGCTGGCCGGCATCGGCGGCTGGGAAATCGATGACGCGCACGGGGTGGCCTACTGGACCGACGAGATGTACCGCATCCACGACCTGCCGACGGGCGTGGCCATCAGCGAGGCCCGGGCGCTGGATTTCATCGACCCCGAGGATCGCGAGCTGCTGGAGCGCGCGCTGCTGGAAGCACGCACGCTGGCACGGACGTTCGATCTGGAGCTGCGACTGCACAGCGCGATCGGCCGCCGGCGCTGGGTGCGCAGCCTGGGCAAGCCGCTGCTGCACGAGGGCCGCGTCTTCGGCGTCACCGGCAGCGTGCAGGACATCACCGAGCGCAAGCTGGTCGAAGAGCAGCTCAAGCGCCAGGCGACCACCGATCGCGTCACCGGCCTGCCCAACCGCGACACCCTGCTGGCACAGCTGGCGCAGGCGGTCGCCGACGCGCAGGCCGCCGCCGCACCCGCGGTACTGTTCGTCGATCTCGACCGTTTCAAGGTCGTCAACGACGTGCTCGGCCACATCGAGGGCGACCGCCTGCTGATCGCCGCGGCCGAGCGCCTCAGCCGCAGCATCGCCGGCAGCCACGCCGCGCTGGCGCGCTGGGGCAGCGACGAGTTCGCCCTGTTTCTGCAGGCAGCGGCGGGCGCCGCGGTCCCCGGGCAGCTGGCCGAGCGCATCGTCAACGCATTCCGCCAGCCGCTGCGCCACGGCGGCGAGGAGTTCACCCTCACCGCGTCGGTCGGCATCGCGACCTTCCCCGAGCACGGGCGCTCGGCGCAGCAACTGATGCGCAACGCCGAGGCGGCGATGCTCGAGGTCAAGCGCCGCGGCCGCGATGGCTGGCAGGCCTTCACACCCGGGCTGGAGCAGGCGATCGACGAACGCCAGCGCATCGAATCGGCGCTGCGGCGCGCGCTCGACGACGCCGAGTTCCGCCTCGTCTGGCAGCCCAAGGTGGCGCTGGCGCGCGGCAGCATCCATGGCCTCGAGGCGCTGCTGCGCTGGCGCAGCGGCAGCCTCGGCGAAATCGCCCCCGCGCAGTTCGTGCCGCACGCGGAAAACTCCGGCGAAATCGTGCGCATCGGCGCCTGGGTGATCGTCGACGCCTGCCGGCAATTGCGCGCATGGATCGATCGCGGCGCGGTGCCGGGCCACGCCGCGGTCAACGTGTCGTTCCGCCAGCTGCTCAGCGGCACGCTGTACGACACCGTGGCCGCGGCGTTGCGCGAATACGGCCTGCCCGGGCGCCTGCTCGAGCTGGAAATGACCGAGCGCGTGCTGATCGAGGATGCCGCCGACACCCTGGAAGTCCTCACCGCGATCAAGCGCCTCGGCGTGCGCATCACCATCGACGATTTCGGCGAGGGCTATTCGTCGCTGAACTACCTGCGCCGGCTGCCGCTCGACGGCATCAAGATCAGCCATGCCTTCATGCAGGGCATTCCCCACAACGGCATCGACAACGCGATCTGCGAGGCCATCGTGCGCATGGGCCGCAGCCTCGGCCTGGCGGTCACCGCCGAGGGCGTCGAAACCGAGCTCCAACGCGATTTCCTGATTGCGCTGGGCACCCCGTTCGCGCAGGGCTTCCTGTTCAGTCCGCCGCTGGAGCAGGTGCAGATCGGCCGTTTTCTCGACGCCTGGGGCGACCGCGCCTGAGCACGCCGCTATCATCGCGCCCAGTCCCCCGGAGGCCGCGATGAAGCCAGCGTTCCAGATCCGCCTGATCGAGGCGCGCGACGATGCCGCCGTGGCCGCAATCATTCGTGCCGTGATGCCCGAGTTCGGCGCCGACGGACCGGGCTTCGCGATCCACGATCCGGAGGTCGCGGCCATGAGCGGCGCCTACGCGGCGCCGGGGCGCGTCTATTACGTGGTCGAGCGCGACGGTGTCGTCGCGGGCGGCGGCGGCATCGCCGCACTGGAAGGCAGCGAGCCCGACCTCTGCGAACTGCGCAAGATGTATTTCCTGCCCCTCCTGCGCGGACTCGGTGCCGGTACGGCGCTGATGCGACGCTGTCTGGATGCCGCGCGTTCGCTCGGCTACCGCCGTTGCTACATCGAGACGCTGACCGGGATGGACGCCGCGCAGGCGCTGTATCTCCGGAGCGGTTTCACGCCGTTGCGCGCGCCGTTGGGCCGTACCGGCCACTTCGCCTGCGACCGCTATTTCATCCGCGCCTTGTAAACCCGTTTCCGGCGCGGCGCGCGACTCGGCTAAAATCGCCGTTTATCCAGGCAGGGATTGACCCATGCAGCTCGACCAGGTCAAGGCGGTCATCACCGGCGGCGTCTCCGGGCTCGGTTTCGCGGTGGCGAAGCGGCTGGCCGCGGCGGGCGCGCAGGTGGCGCTGCTCGACGTCAATGCCGAGCGTGCGCAGGCGGCGCTGGCCGAACTGGGCGGCGCCGCGCATTTCTTCCGCACCGACGTCAGCTCCGAGGAGAGCGTCGTCGCCAACCTGGCCGCGGCGCAGGCGGCGATGGGCGGACTCAACGCCGCGGTCAGCTGCGCCGGCATCCTCGGCGCCGGTCGCGTGCTGGGCAAGGACGGCCCGCTGCCGCTGAAAAACTTCGCCGGCACGGTGATGGTCAATCTGGTCGGCAGCTTCAATGTCGCCAAGGGCGCCGCCAATCTGATGCAGTACAACGCGGCGGGTGATGACGGCGAACGCGGGGTGATCGTCAACACCGCGTCGATCGCGGCGTATGAAGGCCAGATCGGCCAGGCCGCCTACGCCGCCTCCAAGGGCGGCGTGGTCGCCATGACCCTGCCGATGGCGCGCGAGTTCGCCCGCATCGGCGTGCGCGTGATGACGGTGGCACCCGGCGTGTTCCATACACCGATGGTCGAGGGCATGCCCGAGGCGGTCTATCAGTCGCTGTGCGCCCAGGTGCCCTACCCGGCGCGCCTCGGCACACCGGCCGAGTTCGCCGATGCCGTGGCCTTCATCCTGCAGAACCGCTACATGAACGGCAGCGTGGTGCGCGTCGACGGCGCGATCCGGCTGCAGCCGAAATAGCCGTGGCGCCAAGGCTTGATGACTTCGATTGCACGCCCCGTGCCGCCGCGCATCTCCCCCTGCCGCTCCGGTTCTCCGCTACCGGCCACCGCTACCCGAGTTCACCATGAAAGCCTCCGAAATCAAACGCGGTTTCGTCGTCGAGCACGACGGCAAGGTCTACCAGGTCCGTGACGTCGAACGCAGCGCGCCGACCGCGCGCGGCGGCAACGTCACCTTCCGCTTCACCCTCTACAGCGTGCCGGGCGCCGGCAAGCTCGACCTCAGCCTGCGCGCCGACGACGAATTGAAAGACGTCGATCTGGCGCGCCGCCAGGCGACGTTTTCCTACATGGACGGCGATGCCTTCGTGTTCATGGATGTCGAGGACTACACCCAGTACCTGCTGGGCCCGGATGTCGTCGGCGATGCCGCCGGCTATATCACCGAGGGACTGGAAGGCTGCTATGTGCAGGTGATCGACGACCAGCCGGTGGGCCTGCAGCTGCCGCCCAGCGTCGTCCTGACCGTGGTCGACACCGCGCCCGAATTGAAGGGCGCCAGCGCCACCAAGCGGCCCAAGCCGGCGACGCTGCAGACCGGCCTGGAGATCCAGGTGCCGGAATACATCGTCAGCGGCGAGCGTGTGCAGGTGAGCACACTGACCGGCGAGTTCAATGGTCGAGCTTGATGCGTTGGCGAGATGCCTTGAATGGCATCTCGCGCATCAAGCTCGGGCGAGGCAGGAGGCCGAGCGGAGTACGCGGCAGGGACGCCCCCTCGCGACGACCTGACCGGCATTGGCGAGATGCCTTGAATGGCATCCGCATCTTGCCCCGCGCCGGCTTGCTCGCGAGACTGCAGCCATGGCGTCCCCCTGGTCCCTGCGCCGCACGCTGCGCGACAGTCTGCTGCGCATCAAACATCCCGACGTGCCGCTGGCCGTCGCGCTGCGCAACACCGCGGGCGTCGCCGCGCCGCTGATCGCCGGTGCGCTCGGCGGCCATCTCGATGCCGGCATCGGCGTTGCCGCCGGCGCACTGAACGTGATGTTCTCCGATCAGCCCGGGCCGTATCGGCAGCGGCTGCGGGCGATTCTGCTGGCGGCGCTGGGCGGCGCGCTGTCGGGCTATGCAGGCTTCGTGTTCGGCGCCCAGCGCGATGCCATGATCGCGCTCGCGCTGGCATGGGGTTTCGCCGGCGGCATGCTGGTGCTGTTCGGTAGCGCAGCGACCCGGGTCGGCATGACCAGCATGATCCTGCTGGTGATCGCGGCGGCAACCCCGCTGGCGCCTGCGGCCGCAGCCAATGCCGCCGCGTTGCTCTTTGCCGGCGGCGTGCTGCAGGCGCTGCTGGCGGTCATCGCCTGGCCGCTGCAGCGCTATCGCCCCGAGCGCACCGCGCTGGCGCAGACCTATCGCGAGATCGCCGCACTGGCCCGGCACCCGCCGCCACGCGATGCGCCACCGGCAGCAACCGACGCGCTGACCGCGCTGCAGGACATCCTGCTCGGGCACGATCAGGCACGCGGCCGGGCCATGGAGGCATTCCGCGTCCTGCTCGACGAAGCCGAACGCATTCGCCTCGAACTGCTGGCGCTGAGCGAGCTGGATTCGACGCCCTCGACGCTCGATGCCGCGCGCGCGGACACCGCTGACGTGCTCGATGCGATCGCGACCGCGCTCGATAGCGGCGATCCGCCACGCACGACCGATACCGCGCTGAAACGTCTCGACCAGGCGCAGACGACCGTGCCCGCGACGCTGCAACCGCATCTGTCGGCGCTGGGCGGCGCACTCGGCGCCGCGGTCCGCAATGCCGACTGGGCCGGCAGCCGCGGCGAGCTGCGCGCGGCCCGCGCCGAGCGCGAGCTGCCGCCGGCGCTGCGCGGCACGGCACCGCTGGTGCAGTTGCGCGCCAACCTCAATCCGCGCGCGGTCGCCTTCCGCCACGCGCTGCGCATGGCGTTCGCGCTGGCGCTCGGTGTCGCCGCCGAGCACGTGCTCGGATTGGCGCACGGCTACTGGTTGCCGATGACGCTGGCGATCGTGCTGCGCGCGGACTTTGCCTCGACCCTGCAATTCGGCTTGCTGCGCGCGATCGGCACCCTGCTCGGCCTGGTGCTGACCTCGGTGCTGCTGCTGTTGGCGCCGGGCCTGGCGGCGAAGATCGCGATGCTGGCCGCCTTGTGCTTCCTGTTCCGCTGGCTGGCCAGTGCCAACTACGCGCTGGCAGTGGCGGCACTGACCGGCACCGTGGTGATCCTGCTCGATCTTGATGGCCTGTCGCCGGCGCAGTCGCTGCATGACCGCGCGATCGCCACCGTGCTGGCCTGCGCAGCGGCGCTGGCGGGATATCTCGTCTGGCCCACCTGGGAGCGCGGTCGCGTGCGGACCGCCTTCGCGCTGATGCTGGACAGTTATGCGCTTTATCTTGAAACGCTGGCCAGCGGCGGCGACCGCGAGCGGCGGGCGCACGCGCGCGCCGCGGCTCGCGTTGCCCGCAGCAATGCGCTGGCCTCGCTGGAACGGCTGCGTGCCGAACCGGCGACGCCAACCGCCCTGCTGGCGCTGATCGAACGCCTGTTTGCCCATGCCAGCCGTCTGGTGCGCAGTGCGATGGCGCTGGAAGCGACGCTCGGCGACACCGGCAGCGATCCGCACGCTGCCATCGCTGCCATGCAGGTGCGCCAGCTCGCCGCGCGTGTGCGCGATCCGCGCGCAACCGCGGCAAGCGAGCGTGTGGCCTCCGCTCCCGCCGCCGCGGGTGACGCCGCGCGGGCGCGGCTGCACGCGCGCATCGCCGATGCACTGGCCGCCCTGCGCCACGCGCTGGACGAGGCGACCGCGTGAGGCACCGCGCTACACTGCGCGCCGGCGCAGCGACCGCCCTGGCCATCCGGCCGCGGCGTGGCGGCGTGCCCGGCTCGCTCGTCCCTGCGCTCCCTGTCGAGGAACTGCCATGTCCGATCGCCACCTGTCGCGCCTACTGACCCTCGTCGCACTGATGCTTGCCTGCGGCGGCAACGCCTTCGCCACCGATTACAGCCTCGCCGCCGGCAGCGTGCGTTTCAGCGCGCCCGGTACCTGGCCGCAGATCATGGAGAAAGCCGACGGCGATCCGCAGTTCATCGCCTTCCAGGTGCCCGACCCATCGCCCACCGGGCACCAGGTGCTGGCGCGCGTCACCGTCTCCGTGCATGCGGTGAGCGATGCCCGGGCCTTCAAGACCTGGGTCGATGCCGGGCTGGCCAAGGCACGCGGCCTGCCGCAGTACAAGTCGGGCAGCGCCGCCGGTTCCGGCCGCTTCGTCTACACCGCCATGGAAAACGGGCAACGCCTGTACTACCGCGAAAGCTACTACTTCAAGGGCGACGAGGGCGTGCAGTTGCGCTGCGTGCGGCCGCTGGCCAGCCAGGCCGGGCCGGCGTGGACCGCCGCTTTCGATCGCGGCTGCGATGCCGTCGCAAGCAGCCTCGGCAGCTGAGATGGACGCGAACGCGGCCGCGAGCGAAGCGCATGCCCTGGCACTCGACGCCGCCGATCCGCTCAGCGCGCTGCGCGACGAATTCCTGATTCCGCCGCACGGCAGCGGCGAGCAGGCCTATTTCTGCGGCAACTCGCTGGGCCTGCAGCCGCGCGCGGTGCGCGCCGCCCTCGAGCGCGAGCTCGACGGCTGGGCCCTGCGCGCGGTCGAGGGCCATTTCGAAGGCGCACACCCCTGGCTGCGCATGCAGGACGAACTGGCGCCGACGCTGGCCGCGCTGGTCGGCGCCGAGCCGGCGGAAGTCGTGGTGATGAACGCGCTCACCGTCAACCTGCACCTGATGATGGCCAGCTTCTACCGTCCGACGCCGGAGCGTCACGCCATCCTGATCGAGCAGGGCGCGTTTCCCTCGGACCGTCATGCCGTGCTCGGCCAGCTGGCGCTGCACGGCCACGACCCGCGGTCGGCCCTGATCGAGGTGGCGCCGGACGCCGACGGGCACTTCGGCACCGCCGCGTTTGCCGCCGCGCTGGCCGAACAGGGCCACCGCATCGCCCTGGTGCTGCTGCCGGGCGTGCAATACCTCAGCGGCCAGTTGCTGGACCTGCGCGCACTGAGCGAGCTGGCACATCGCCAGGGCTGCTGCGTCGGCTTCGACCTGGCCCATGCGGTGGGCAATGTGCCGCTGGCGCTGCATGACAGCCACTGCGATTTCGCCGTCTGGTGCAGCTACAAATATCTCAACGGCGGGCCCGGCGCGCCGGCCGGCTGCTTCGTGCATGCCCGCCACGCGCACACGCCGCGACCGCGGCTGGCCGGCTGGTGGGGCCACGAGGCGGCGACCCGCTTTCGCATGGCTCCCGGGTTCGTGCCGGAAGCCGGCGCGGCGGGATGGCAGGTATCGAACCCGCCGATCCTGGCCATGGCACCGCTGCATGCCAGCCTCGAACCGTTCCGGCGCGTCGGCATGGCGCGCCTGCGCGAGCGCTCGCTGCGCCTGACCGGTCATCTGGAAACGCTGATCCGCACCCGCCTCGACCGCGTGCTGGAGATCCGCACGCCCGCGGATCCGGCGCAGCGCGGCTGCCAGCTGAGCCTGCGCGTGCGCGGCGGGCGCGGTGCCGGGCGCGCGCTGTTCGAGCACCTCGTCGCGCAGGGCGTGATCGGCGACTGGCGCGAGCCGGACGTGATCCGGCTGGCGCCGGTGCCGCTGTACAACCGGCACATGGACAACCTGCGCGCCGTGCTCGCCATCGAGGACTGGGCGGCACGCCAGTAAGCGACGCGCCACCCGTCCCGCGGGACAGGGCGTGTCGAGTGCACGGCTTGCCCATGCCGACGCGATCCGCACGCGGGCGTCGCCGGCGCACCCGCTCGGGAGCAGGCCAGGCCCCGGCGTCAGTCGCCCATCTGCTTTTGCAGATGCTCGCGACGTTCCTGCGCATCCAGACTCAGCGTGGCGATCGGGCGCGCTTCCAGGCGCTCAACCCCGATTTCCTCGTCGGTCTCCTCGCAGAAGCCGTAACGGCCTTCCTCGATGCGCCGCAGGGCGTTGTCGATCTTGGAAATCAGCTTGCGGTAGCGATCGCGGGTGCGCAGTTCGAGCGAATTCTCGGTTTCGCGCGTGGCACGCTCGGCGTCGTCGCCGACGTCGCGCACCTCGTCGCGCAGGTTTTCCATGGTCTGGCGCGATTCCTCGACCAGGTCGTCGCGCCATTTGCGCAGCTTCTCGCGGAAGTACGCCAGCTGGTACGGGCCCATGTACTCCTCTTTCGCGGAGGGACGGTAACCGGGCGGCAGCTTGATGGTGACGGAAAGAGGCAGCGCGTAACGGCCATCCTCCTTGGTGATGCCGGCATCGATGCCGGGAAGCGAGACGGGGACTTTGCGAGCGGATGACTTCACGAGGGTCCTGCTGGATGGAACACGGATGGGGGGAGGGACAATGGCACGCACATTCGCCGCGGCCGCTGGCCGCGCAGGGCTGGCTGACGACCGAGCCGCGGGAACGGCCTTGATCACCCGCTGGTGCGTCGGCCTGGCATTGGCCTTGCTCTTGGTCTTAACGGCAGGCTTGCCCGGCGCGGGCTTGCGCGCCACGGGCCGGGCCGCCTTTGCGGGGTGCGCCGACTTGCCGCCGCGCGCCGCCGCTTTCCGGCTGGCGCCGGGCCGCTTCGCCGCCGCATGCCGCGCGATCGATTTCCCGGCGGCGACGTGCCTGCCGGAGGTGCCCGTGCGGGTGGCCGCGGGCTTTTTCGTTGCCGGCGGCTTGCGCGCCGGCGTTGCTTTCTTCGCGGGAGACGGCTTCTTCGCGGGAACCGGCCGCTTCGCCGGCGTCGCCTTCTTCGCGGGAGACGGTTTCTTCGCGGAAGCCGGCCGCTTCGCCCGAGCCGGCTTCTTCGCGGGCGTCGCCTTCTTCGAGGGCGTCGGCTTCTTCGCCAGCGGCCGCGACGTCGCGACCGGTCGGGACTTGCTCGCCGGCTTGCTCTTGCTGGCCGCGATACCTGCCTTGGTCGGCCTGGACCGCGTTGCGGATTTCTTCATTTCGTCTGCCTCCCCAACGTGCCCGAAATTTGCGGGCGACGCGCCGCATGCCGCGGCGATTGCTGCTGCTCCGTCGTCGCGGCCATTGAGGCGCGACGGCGGGCTGTTATAGCCTAGAGACCTTACACCAGCAAGCGCCGCGCACCGCCTCCGCGCGCCGCATCGGCGCTTCGCGTGACCCGTCTGATCCTGTTCCTGCTCGCCCTGTACAAGCGCCTGCTCAGTCCGCTGCTCGGATCGCGCTGCCGCTTTCATCCCAGCTGCGCCGATTACGCGCGCGTGGCGGTGGCTCGCTTCGGGGCGCGGCGCGGCGGCGTGCTCGCGCTCTGGCGCCTGCTGCGTTGCCAGCCGTTGTGCGACGGCGGGCTCGATCCTGTCCCCGAACGCTTCATCCTGGCACGCTGCCGCCACCCCGAAGAGGAACACCGATGACTGATGCGTGGCTGATCCGCTCTGCCGAACTGGTGAACGAGGGCCGGCGCTTCCACGCCGATCTGCGCGTGCGCGACGGCCGCATCGAGTCCATCGCCGGCGAACTGGCCGCGCGCGCCGGCGAGCAGGTGGTCGATGCGGCCGGGCTGTGGCTGCTGCCGGGCATGATCGACGACCAGGTGCACTTCCGCGAGCCCGGCCTGACCCACAAGGCCGACATCGAGAGCGAATCGCGCGCCGCCGTGGCCGGCGGCATCACCAGCTTCATGGAGATGCCCAACACCCGCCCGCCCGCGACCGATCGCGACGCGCTGGAGGCCAAGTACGCCCGCGCGGCCCAGGTGTCACGCGCCAACTACGCCTTCTACCTCGGCGCCACCAACGACAATCTCGACGCGATCCGCCGCCTCGATCCGCTGAGCGCGCCCGGCATCAAGGTGTTCATGGGCGCCTCGACCGGCAACATGCTGGTGGACGACCCGGCGACGCTCGACGGCATCTTCCGCGAGGCGCCGGTGCCGATCATCACCCATTGCGAGGACACGCCGACGATCGCGGCCAATCTCGCCGCCGCACATGCGCGCTACGGCGCGGCGATCCCGGTCGAACAGCATCCGCTGATCCGCTCGCGCGAAGCCTGCATCAAGTCCACGCGACTGGCGATCGACCTGGCGCGCCGGCATGGCTCGCGTCTGCACGTGCTGCACCTGTCCACCGCCGACGAGCTGGCGCTGTTCGAACCGGGGCCGGTTGCCGGCAAGCGCATCACCGCCGAAACCTGCGTCCATTACCTGCACTTCTGCGACGCCGACTATCCCCGTCTCGGCAACCGCATCAAGTGCAACCCGGCGATCAAGGCCGCCGCCGACCGCGATGCGATCACCCGCGCGCTGGCCGCGGGCCGCATCGATGTGCTGGCCACCGATCACGCCCCGCACCTGGCGCAGGAAAAGGCGCTCGACTACGACCACGCCCCCGCTGGGCTGCCGCTGGTCCAGTACGCGCTGCAGTGCGCGCTGGAGCGGGTGTTCGCCGGCACGCTGACCCTGGAACGGGTGGTCGAGGCGGTCAGCCACGCCCCGGCGACGCTCTTCAACGTGCGCGAG
>JAJYDI010000167.1 GCA_021777635.1 Pseudomonadota bacterium | reverse complement strand
AAGCCGAGTTGCACTTGCAGCGGCTTGACGCGCGGCGCCGTGAAACGGTGCCGGCGTCGGGGCTGGTCGTCGGCATCCAGTGCGGCGGCAGCGATGCGCTGTCCGGAGTGACGGCCAATCCGGCGCTGGGCCGCGCGGTCGACATGCTGGTTCGCGCGGGCGCCACCGTGCTTTTTTCCGAGGTCACCGAGGTGCGCGATGGCGTCGCCTTGCTGACTGCTCGGGCGCGTGATCATGCGGTGGCCGAGCGTCTCGTCGCAGAGCTCGAGTGGTACGACGCCTACCTGCGTCGCGGCGGAGCCGACCGAAGCGCCAACACCACCCCGGGCAACAAGAAGGGTGGCTTGTCGAACATCGTCGAGAAAGCCATGGGGTCGATCGTCAAGTCCGGGACCTTGCCGATCGATTTCGTGCTGGGGCCGGGTGAGCGGCTCGGCCCCGGTCAGCATGGTCTGGGTTTCGCAGCGACCCCGGCCAGCGACTTCATCTGCGGCACGTTGCAGGCGGCGGCGGGCATGAATGTGCATGTGTTCACGACCGGGCGTGGTACGCCTTACGGCTTGGCTGCGGTTCCGGTGATCAAGCTTGCGACACGAAGCGAACTGGCGGAGCAGTGGCCGGATCTGATCGACGTCGATGCCGGGCGCATCGCGCGCGGCGCATGCAGCCTCGACGATGTCGCTCGGGAGATTCTCGATTGCATTCTGGACGTCGCCAGCGGGCGGCGCAGGCGCTGGGCCGAGCACTGGGGTCTGCACAACGCATTCACGATTTTCAACCCGGCGCCAGTGACCTGACGACGTTGCGACACCAAGACCAGAGTTGTGGCGCTGTGCTGCTGACGCGGCCGGCGCCGTCTTTTTTTCCGAGTTCGCGGAAATCGTGTTCACGTTCGAGTACAGGCGGGCAGCGTAGGTGGCCTGTTCGCGTGGCGCACCAGACCACGCGTCAACGAAAACTGATCTTGTCTGTTTAGGAACAGGAAAACGCGCTTCCCACACACCCTATGCGAAATACTTCGGGCGCGGCCCCTGCAGCCGTTGCGATCGGAGCGGAGCCTTCAATGGGCTGTGCCCAGTTGTTCTGGACGTTTACCCAAATCACAATGCTCGGCTTCGGGGGCGTGCTGCCGTGGATGTACCGCGTGCTGGTTGAGAAGCGCAAGGTCATCTCCCCGGATGCGTTCCGCGAACTCCTGGCCATGGGGCAGGTGCTGCCGGGCCCGACAATCTGCAATATGGCCGTTGTAGTCGGATATCAGCACGCAGGAGTCGCGGGCGGCGTCAGTGCGCTCACCGGCATGATGCTCGGCCCCATGGCGCTGGTCATCCTTCTGGGGTTGGGCTATGAAGCTCACGGCCAGTCACCCATCCTGGCGTCGGTGCTGGGTGGCATGTCGGCGGCCGCCGCTGGGTTGATCGTGGTAATGGCCTTGCGTATGTTCGCCGGATTGCCGCGCCAATGGCGCAGCATGCTGATGGTGGCGTTGGCGCTCGGCGGCATCGCCATACTGCATCTGTCGCTTTGGCTGCTGCTTGCAACGCTAGCCCTCGTGGGGATGGCACTGCTGCGGAACGACTGGCCAGGCACTGGGGATTGAGCATGTCTCAGCAGTTGCTGGTTGCCTGGGCGATCTTCAAATATTTCTGCGCAATCTCAATGATGGCCGTGGGTGGTGGCGTCGTTTCGTTGACGCCGCAGATCTACCGTTTCGTCGTCGTCGAGCACCACTGGCTGCAAGCGCGAGGGTTTGTGGCTGCGTTCAGTATTGCGCAGGCAGCGCCTGGACCGAACTTCCTTTTTGCCACACTGGTCGCGCTGCAGGCGGGTGGCGTACTTGCCGCGGTGGCCGCCACGCTTGCGCTGGTCGTGCCGCCTGCCGCACTCACTCTCCTGGTATTGATGGTGCGGCTGCGCGGACGCGCCCGTCGATTGATGGGGTTGTTGCGATTCTCGCTATCACACGTCGCGGTTGGCATGATGCTGGCCACGGCGCTTTCCCTGGTTGGCGCCGCCGACACAGGGTGGGCAACGGCGGCGCTGACCGGGTTGACCGTACTGGCGCTGATGCGCTGGAACGTGCACCCGTTGGTGCTGATCGCGTGCGGTGCACTTTGCGGTCTGATCCTGGGTTTGCGCGCCTGAGCGTGGCTGCAAGACGCACTGTGTCGACGCAGCCGTCAGCGTCCGGAGCATGACGTTGCCGCCACCTATGGCGAGGTCGACGTCTGCATGGATTCAGAGCGCACCTGCGCCGGCCGCAGCGACGATGCCGTCCTGATCCGAGCGCGCGCCCGACACGCCAATGGCGCCGACGAGCTTGCCGTCGCGCAGCAGCGGCAATCCACCCTCGAACAGACAGAAATCCGGCGCCGACAACAGGCGCAACCCCACGCCGCCTTGCGCCACGGTGTCTTCGAACAATTTGGTCGAGCGCTTGAAGTGGGTTGCCGTCTTCGCCTTCGCGAGTGCGAGCTCGATGCTGCCGTACTGTGCGTGATCCATCTTGTTGAGCACGACGACGTGTCCGCTGCTGTCGGCGATCGCGATCACCATGGCCCAGCCCTGTCTCTGGGCTTCCGCCTCGGCGGCATGGGCGATGCGTTTGGCGTCGCTCAGCGACAAGGGTGGACCATATTCGGGTGGCGTC
>JAJYDI010000044.1 GCA_021777635.1 Pseudomonadota bacterium | reverse complement strand
CTGCGCTCAGGGTGACAACTTCGTTGCCGTCCTGAAAGCGCAGCCCGAAGGATCTTCTTCGCGGGAGTCGTCCCGATACCTGAAACGTGGCCGTGTGGAAGACCCTTCGCTGTGCTCAGGGTGACCGGCTGCGCTTCATGTGTCGCTGCAGGCGCGAGCGGGAACGCCCCGGGCTCACCCCAGCGCCTGTTCCAGTTCGGGCACCAGCTTGAACAGATCGCCGACCAGGCCGAAGTCGGCGACCTCGAAGATCGGCGCCTCGGCGTCCCTGTTGATGGCGACGATGGTGCCGGCGTCCTTGATGCCGGTGAGGTGCTGGATGGCGCCGGAGATGCCAATGGCGACGTAGAGTTCCGGTGCGATGATCTTGCCGGTCTGGCCGACCTGCATGTCACTGGGCACGTAGCCGGCGTCGACAGCGGCGCGCGAGGCGCCAACTGCAGCTCCCAGCTTGTCGGCAAGATTGAAGATCAGGGCGAAGTTTTCCGCCGATGCGACGCCGCGACCGCCCGAGACCACGCGGCTGGCGCTCTGCAGGTCAGGGCGATCACTCTTGCCCTGTCGGAGTTCGACGAAGCGCGTGTGCGAGGGGAGCGCGACATCAAGTTGCAGCGCCTCGATCGGCGCGGCCTGCGCGGCCGTGCCGGTCGCCGGCCACGATGCAACGCGCACGGTACCGACCACCAGGGCGTCGGCAGGTGCTTCGACGCGCAGGATCGCGTTTCCAGCGTAGATCGGACGCTGGAAAACGTGCGCACCATCGACGGCCATGATGTCGCTGACCTGGGCTGCGCCCAGTAGCGCGGCCACGCGCGGCAGGAGGTCCTTGCCGAACGTGGTGGACGGCGCAAGAAGATGCGTGCAGTCGCTGGCCGCCGCGGTGACCTGAGGCGCCAGCACCGCGGCCAGCGCGCGAGCGTTTTCGACGCGTTCGACGAACAGCACCTTGCTGACCCCATCGAGCCTCGCGGCCTCGGCAGCGATGGCACCCGCGGCATCAGCCAGCACCAAAACGTGGATCGTCCCCCCGATGGCGCGGGCGCAGGACACGCACTTGGCAGTGGCGGGATTGAGCTTGCCGTCCCGGTGTTCGGCGACGATCAGGATGGTGTTCATGGCATGTGCCTGCAGTCGTGCAGAAGTGCAGCGGTCCGGGGTCGCGCCACCTTGGGTGCAGCGCCGGGGCTTTCGTGCATGGAGATGTCGTCCCCTGGGGATGACAATGCCTTGGGGGATGCCTGCGTCATGCGGATACCTTCCTCAGGGGATATGGAGCGCTGGGGTGGACACGATCGCCTCACAGCAGCCCCTTGGCCTTCAGCGCGGCGACCAGTTCTGGCACGTCCTTGACCATCACGCCTCTCTGCCGCCTGGGCGGCGGCGCAGTACCGGTGGCCTTGAGATGGTCAGCGGATTCCACGCCCAGCGCCGCCAGCTCGATGGTCTCGATCGGCTTGGACTTGGCCTTCATGATGTCGGGCAGCTTGATGAAGCGCGGCTCGTTGAGGCGCAAATCGGTGGTGATCACCGCGGGCAGATCGACCTCGAGCGTTTCGAGACCAGCATCGACCTCGCGGGTGACGCGCGCGACGTTGCCGTTGAGCTCGACCTTCGAGGCGAAGGTCGCCTGCGGACGGCCCCACAGTGCGGCCAGCATCTGCCCGGTCTGGTTGTTGTCGTCGTCGATCGCCTGCTTGCCGAGGATCACTAGTCCCGGCTGCTCGCGCTCGACCAGCTTGAGCAGCACGCGCGCGGCGGTCAGCGGCTGCACCGGAGTGGCGCTGATCACGTGGATGGCGCGATTGGCACCCATCGCCAGACCATTGCGCAGATGCGCGGTGAGATCGGCCGGCCCGATGCAGACCACGGTGACGTCGGTCGCGATGCCCTTCTCGCGCAAGCGCAGGGCTTCCTCGAGCGCGATTTCGTCAAATGGATTGGCGGACTGCTTGACGCCCTCGGTGACCACGCCGGAGCCGTCCGACCTGACCTGGATGCGCACGTTGTAGTCAACAACGCGCTTGTAGCCGACCAGGATCTTCATCGAGACTCCTTCGCACGGGCCCGCGCGCGCGGGCGATGATAGGCAAACCGCAATTCTAACTCAGGGCGCTGAGGCGGCCGTGGGGCAGGGCGTCGCAGCGCGTGTAGGATGGCGCTCCCATCCGGGGAGGCGATTGCGGCGTATGCGAATCCTGGTCTGCGGCGGCGCCGGTTACATCGGCGCGCACATGGTTAAGTGCTTGGCCGGGCACGGGCACGAGATCACCGTCTTCGACAATCTGGCGACCGGGCATCGCGCGGCGGTGCAGTGGGGCACGCTGGTGGTCGGCGACGTGTTGGATCGCGCGGCGCTGGATGCGGTGTTCGCTCTGCAGAGCTTCGACGCCGTGATGCATTTCTGTGCGCGCTCGCTGGTCGGCGAGTCAATGGCCGAGCCCTACGCTTATTACCGCAACAACGTAGCCGGCACGCTGACCCTGCTTGATGCGATGCGTGCGGCCGGCGTCAATCGCATCGTGTTTTCCTCGAGCGCGGCGGTGTTCGGCCATCCGCTACGCGACCTGATCGACGAGGATCATCCCACTGCGCCGATCAATCCCTACGGCGCCAGCAAGCACATGTGCGAGCGCCTGCTGGCGGACGCCGCGACCGCGTACGGGCTGCGCGCCGTAGCGCTGCGCTACTTCAATGCCGCCGGTGCCGATCCCGCCGGACACATCGGCGAGTCGCACCAGCCGGAAACTCATCTGGTCCCCAACGTGCTGCGCGCGGCCTTGGGGCAGGGTCCTGCGCTGCAGATCTTCGGCGACGACTATCCCACCCGCGACGGCACCTGCGTGCGCGACTACGTGCACGTGGACGATCTGGCCGTTGCGCACATGGCCGCGCTCACGCTCATGGCGGACCAGCCAGGATTCCATGCCTTCAATCTTGGCAACGGTGCCGGATTCAGCGTGCGCGAGGTAATCACGGCGGCCGAGCGTGTCTCCGGCCGGCGCATCGCATGGACGGTGGCGCGTCGTCGTCTGGGCGATCCGCCGACGCTGGTGGCGTCCGCCGAGCGGGCGATCGGGAAGCTGGGCTGGCGGCCCCGGTACCGCGAACTCGACGCCATCATCGAGACCGCGTGGCGCTGGCATCGTGCGCCGGCCTATTGAGTCCAATGCGCCCTCCTGAGCGGTCTTGCGCAGCAGCATCAGGCTGCGCGTTGTTGCTCAGTCGCGCGGAAGTGCCCGCGCCAGCACCGCGGAGGCGAAGCGCTCGATGCTGCCTGGTGCGCCGGCGAAGAACAGCGAGGGCTCGGCCAGTTCGAGTTCGAGGACCACGGGCCTGCCGCGTGCGTCGCGCAGCAGATCAACGCGTGCGTAGAGCAGTGGGCCCGCGAACGGAATCGCCGCCAGCGTCCGCCGTGCGAGCGCCAGCTCGTCGGCGCCCGGCGTACGCGCCTGAATGTGCTCGGGCGCGAACAGCGCCCGTGTCGGACCTTCGTCGCGACGCAGCAGCGGCCCCTTGCGAATGGCGTGGCTGAAGCCGCCCTCGAAGAACAGCAGCGCCGTTTCGCCGTCGGCATCGACGCGATCTAGATAAGGCTGTAGAAGCGCGCTGCGGCCGGCATCAAGCAGGCGCCGCAGGTGCACGTCCGCCGAGTCCGGGTCGTCGCGGCGATGGCGCTGCGCATCACGCGAACCGGCGCCGACACAAGGCTTGATCACGAAGTCGGCATGGGCCTCGTGCGCGGCAAGGAACCCGCGCAGCGCATCTCCCGCATTCGCGCCGGGTTCAACGAAGGTGCCGGGCACCACCGCCACGCCGGCGCGCGCCAGCTCTCCGAGGTAGTGCTTGTCGGTATTCCAGCGCACGACATCCGGCGGATTGAGCAGGCGGGTCTGGGTCGTCACCCGCGCCACCCAGGCGAGGAACTCGGGCAAGCGCAGGCTGTAGTCCCAGGTCGAGCGCAGCAGGGCGAGATCGAAGCCCGACCAGTCAATCGTGGCCACATCCCAGTCGGCGATCGTCACCGCCGCGCCTCTCGCTGCCAATGCGGCAGCGAGCGGTGCGAGATCGTCATCCAGGGCGCGTGCGGCGGCGGCGGTGACGAGAGCGATGCGGGGTGCTGCGGCAGGATGCATGCGGATTCAGCCCGGAATGTCGTCGAGGGCACCGAAGTAGCGCCGATACAGATACAGATACAGACCCTGCATCGCGGCGGCGATTAGAAATGGCGTGGTGAACTGGCCAGCATGGATCAGCCAGCCGCCGAGCACCGGTCCGGCGGCTCGAGGAATCTGCAGCGACAGGTTCTGCACGCTGGCGGCCAGTCCGCGGCGCTCGGCGCGAGTCAGCCCGGCGGCGACCGCTTGGCGTGCGCCCGCGGTGCCCTGGTTGAACGCGGCGCGCAGCGCGTATAGCGCAACCGCCAGTCCGAACACCGGCGCGTATGGCGTCGCCAGCAGCAGCAGCAGACCGACGAGGCGCATCCATACCACCGAGCGCACGGCGCCGAAGTGCAGGCTGAGCTTGCCGCTCAGGACCGAACCGGCCGCCGCAAGCACGAAGCTGGCTGCCAACGCCGGGCCGATCGTCTCGGGACTCTCGGCAAAGCGCCGGGCGAACCAGTAGGCGATCAGCGGCCCGACGATGCCGATCGCCAGGCCGTTGATGGCGTTGGTCAGGGCAAGGCGTCGCAGCTGGCGATTTTCCGTGCGCTTGACGTGTGCCGCGGCGTAACGGCCCGCGCGGTCAGGTGTGGGAATGGGCTGCGTCGGCGGCTCGCGGGCACTGCCTAGCAGAGCGATCGAGGTCAGCGATCCGGCCAAAGGGAGCAGGAACAGCAGGCGGTAATTGCCGACATCGGTGAAGCCGTGGCCGAGCAGCGCCGGCAGCGCCACCAGCGCGGCGCCCGCGGCCATGCCGAGGAAGCCCAGCGTGGCATTGAACGCGAAGGCATAGCGACGGGCGGCACCGTCGACCTCGCGTGCCAGCCACGCCTGCTCGACTGGCGCGAACGGTCCGGCGGCACCGTTGGCGCCGCGGCCGAAACCGGCGACGGTGGCGGCGGCGATCAGCACCCACTCGCTTCGCGCGAGCATCGCCGCAAGCGCGGCGAGTGCGGCAGCGACCTCGTAGCCAAGCAGCAGGCCGCGGCGGCCGCGGCGGTCGCTGAGCGGGCCGACGATCAGGGTCATCAGCGCGCCGAACAGCAGGCCTGCCATCAGTATCGTGCCGATTGCCGCGCCGCTGTAGCCCAGCGCGTGCAGATAGAGGCTGAAGCTGGCCACGGTGGCGCCCTGGCCAACGCTGCGCGCGGTGCGTGCGGCCAGCAGCAGGCGCACGTTGCGCGGCAGATGCAGGTCACTCATCACACGGCGTTCCGCGAGCAGGCGCGGCGTAGGAGTCTTCCTCGCTCGCGGTGCCGCGATGCAGGGCCTCATGGTAGATCGACCGCGGCCGGATCGCGCGCGAGACGTGATAAGCCGCGAGGCACGACAGCATCAGCGCGGGCACCAGCTGGTATTCGAGGGTCATCTCGAACACGATCAGGAACGACATCAGTGGCGCATGCGTCGTGGCGGCGAGGAACGCGCCCATGCCGATCACCGCGTACACCGCCGGCAGCGACGAGCCCGGCCACAGCGCGTGCGCGGCGCTGCCGGCCAGCAGACCGAGTAGGGCACCGACGAAGAGTGTCGGCGTGAACACGCCGCCCACCGCACCCGAGCCTGTGGTGGCGGAGGTCGCCAGCACCTTGGCGATCAGCACGGCGAGGATCAGCGCCAGAGGCCAGGGATGCTGCAGCACGTCGTTGACGACGCTGTAACCGTTGCCCCAGACCTCCGGGCGCCACGCCGAGATTGCGCCGACGACCAAGCCGCCCAGGGCGAGCTTGAACGGCAGGCCCAGTGGGAGGCGCTTGAACAGGCCGCGCGTGCCGTCGAGCGCGCCCATGAACAGCGGTGCAAGCGCGCCCAGCGCCAGCCCCATCAGCAAGAACAGCGGCAGCTCCCAAAGCGAGGCTACGTGCAGTGCGGGGATCTTGTACACCGGCTCGTAGCCCAGCACTTGGTGCACGGTGACGTTGGCGACCACCGAGGCCACCATCAGCGGCCCGAGGCGGCGGATCGCCAGGGTGCCGTAAACGATCTCGGCGATGAAGATCGCGCCCGACAGCGCGGCGTCGTAGGCTGAGGCGAAGCCCGCGGCGGCACCGCAGGCCAGCAGCAGGCGCAGGTCGTCGTCGTCAAAGCGACCGAGCTGGCCGATCCATGAGCCGGTCGCGGCGGATAGCGACACCATCGCGCCCTCGCGACCGATCGAGCCGCCGGAAGCGATGGTGCACAGCGAGGACAGACTGCGCAGCAGCGTGCCGCGCACGTTCTGGCGGCCGTCACCGACGGCGATGGCCTCAAGGTAGTCCGATTGCTGCCTGCCGTTGGCGATGCGCCGCGCCAGCCACAGGAACAATCCGGCGGCGACGCCGCCCAGCGCAGGAGTGATCACTCGTCGCCACGGCCCGAGTGCCTCGGCCGCGCGTACCAGGCTGCCGGGATGCTGGGTGGCCAGGTGCTCGGTGAATGCCATGCCCTCGTGGAACGCCACGGTGGCCAGCGCGCCGACCACGCCGATGAGGGCAGCCCACAGCAGCAGCCAGCGATCGTCGCCATGATAGCCAGGCGCGCGTGACGCGGATGGCGCGCGCTTCATCGCGGCGGGCTCAACGGCGCATGCTCGACGCGGCGGGCTCAGAGATTCTGGTAGTTGGGGCCACTGCCGCCCTCGGGTGTTACCCAGTTGATGATCTGGTAGGGATCCTTGATGTCGCAGGTCTTGCAGTGCACGCAGTTGGCCGCGTTGATCTGCAGGCGCTTGCCGGCTGCGTCATCGACCATCTCGTAAACACCCGCCGGGCAGAAGCGCGTACACGGATTGGCGTATTCGGTGGCGCAGCGACCGACGCAGATGCCGGTGTCGGCCACCTGCAGATGCACCGGCTGGTCTTCGTCGTGCTCCGTTGCGGCGAAGTAAACGCTGGCAAGGCGATCGCGTGGCGGCAGGGTGCGCTCGCCCCAGTCGCGCTGCGGCGTTTGCTGCGCATCGATGCGCGCCAGCTGGGCGTGATCGGCGTGGTTGCGAAGCGTCCACGGCGACAGCCCCGCGCTAATGGTCTCCCAACCGGCGTTGGCCAGGCCCAGCCACAGCCCCTTGTTGAAGCCGGGGCGGATGTTGCGCACGCGGCGCAGCTCGGCGACCACCGCCGATGCGCGCAGTCGCGCATCCCAGCCCTCGCTGCTTCCGTGCTCGGCGATGTGCTCGGCAGCCAGCATCGCCGAGCGCATCGCCTGGTGTGTGCCCTTGATCTTGGGCACGTTGAGCAGGCCGGCGGCGTCGCCGATAAGCAATGCGCCGGGCATCTCGACCTTCGGCAGCGATTGATAGCCGCCCTCGACCAGCGCGCGCGCGCCGGCGGAGAGGATCTGCCCTCCCTCCAGCAGGGGTTGCACGCTGGCGTGGCGCTTGAACTGTTGAAACGCCTCCCATGGCGAGAATAGCGGGTCGCGATAGTCAAGCCCGACCACGAAGCCGACTGCCAGGCGGTCGCCGTCGAGGTGATACAGGAAACTTCCGCCGTAGGTCGCCGGGTCGAGCGGCCAACCCAGCGTGTGCGCCACCTTGCCAGGTACGCCGCGCCCGGCCGGCAGCTGCCACAGTTCCTTCAGCCCGATGCCGTAGGTCTGCGGATCGACGCCGCGATCGAGCCCATAGCGCGCGATCAACTGCTTGCTGAGATGGCCGCGGCAGCCCTCGCCCAGCACCGTCAGCGGTGCCCTGATGTCGATGCCCTGGGTGTAGCCGGGCTTGCGGCTGCCGTCTCGCGCCACACCCATGTCGCCAATGCGCACGCCAGCCACCGCGCCATGGTCGTCGATCAGTGGCCCGGCCGCAGCGAAGCCGGGATAAATCTCAACACCCAGTGACTCGGCCTGCGGCGCCAGCCAGGCGCACAGGGCACCGAGGCTGACGATGAAATTGCCGTGGTTGTTCATCTGCGGCGGCGTCGGCATTTTCAGTGCCTTGTCCGGGCCGCGCAGCCACCAGAACTCGTCCCTCGTCACTGGCACGCAGGCCTGAGGCGGCGTCTTGCCCCATTCCGGCAGCAGCGCGTTGAGCGGCTCCGGCTCGATCACCGCGCCGGAGAGGATCTGCGCGCCAATCGTGGATGCTTTCTCGATCACGCACACGCGCGCATCGGGCTTGAGTTGCTTGAGCCGGATCGCAAAGGCCAGCCCGGCCGGGCCGGCGCCGACGGTCACGACGTCGTACTCCATCACATCGCGTTCGCTCATGGCGCGCTCCGGGCTTGCCGCGGGAATCACTCGAACAGGCGTTCGATTGTCCGGCTTCAGCGCGATGCCGGCAATGCGGGCGTTATGATCAACGCTTTGCCGGGGAGGATGTCGATGGATGGAGAGTCACCGCTCGCTGCCGCGCAACTGCGCCGCGCTGGCCTGTTTCAGCTGCTGCACGGACTGGCCAGCGGCCGCACCACCCCGACGGCGCTGGCGGAGATCAGCCTGGATACTGTGACCCGCCTCGATCCGCTGCTGCATGCCTTCGTCGATGTGCGTCCCGAACTGGTGCGCGAGCAGGCCGAGGCCGCCGAGCGCCGCCGCCGCGAGGGCGTACTCGGGCGTCTCGACGGCATTCCAGTGGCGGTCAAGGACAACTTCGATATCGCTGGTTGGCCGACTCGCGCCGGACTGCCCGGCCGCAGTGATCGTGTCGCGGCGCACGATGCCCATGTGGTGGCCCGTTTGCGTGCTGCGGGTGCGGTGATTCTCGGCAAGACCGCGTTGGACGAGGGCGCGCTGGGCGCGGTCACCGCCAATCCGCACTTCGGGGTCACGCACAACCCGCATCGCACCGGCCACACCGCGGGTGGATCGTCGGGCGGCTCGGCGGTTGCGGTCGCGACCGGCATGGTGGCGGTGGCATTGGGTTCTGACACCTTGGGGTCGGCGCGCATTCCGGCCAGCTACTGCGGCGTCTGCGCGCTCAAGCCCACCCATGGCGAACTGTCCGCGCGCGGCCTGGTGCCCGCGGCGCGGCGTCTGGACTGTGTCGGCCTGCTGGCGCGCGAGGTCGGTGATCTGACCGTGCTGCTGCAGGTATTGGCGGGGCACGACGCCGATGACCCGCGTTCGCGCCGCCGTCGCGTGGCGCTGGCGCTGCCGGACTGGGAGCCGGGCCGGCTGCGCACCGGCGTGCTCGCTGATCCGCTCGCCGCCGGCGTTGAGGCGCCGATGCAGGCGCTGTTCGATGCGGCACTGGCGCGGCTCGAGCACGAGTTGGGCGAGCGCCAGCGCGTGGACTTCAGCGACTGGCCCTATGCGCGGATGCGACGGGCCGGACTGCTGCTGATGGAAGCCGAGATGCTGCACACCTACGCCGCTGATCTCGCCGACCTCCGGCACCCGGTATCACCAGCGTTTCGCGCCATGCTCGACTACGCGCGCGGCAGGAGTGCCGTCGATTACGTGCTCGCCGACCGCATGCTCGATGCCGCCCAGCTCAAGGCGCGGCGGTTGTTCGCACAGGTCGACGTGCTGGTGTTGCCGACCACGCCGCAGGGCGCGTTCGCGCTCGATGTCCCGGTGCCGGATTCGCAGGCCGACCTCACTGCGTTCGCAAGTCTCGCCGGCTGCCCCGCGGTGAGCATCCCGATGGGCCTGCTGCCCGACGGTCTGCCGGCCGGCCTGCAGTTCGTCGGCCCGCCGGGTTCTGACCTGCGCCTGCTCGAACTGGCCGGTGCCTGCGCCGCGGCGCTCGATGGCGCACCGCCGTATCCGGTCGAACCCGTGCCCCTCTGAGCGCGGATCCTCGCAGCAATCGCCCGGTCGCGATCCGGTGCCAAATCGGCGTCGGAAACGTTTGCGAATGAAGCGAAGCCGCCTGCGCTCGCGCCGGCCAGCACCACGCACGCCCGAATACCACGGTCGCGACGGTTTCGGGGCCGGCCTGTCGCGTATCGACCGCAATAGATTCAATCATCTTGGCGATCTTCCTCACAGGGGGCTCGAAGAGAGGCCCGAGTTTCGCCTTTCCCCTTGATCCATAAGCGAAAAACCGGTTGACAGTCGCAAAACCTGCGACTAAGGTGGCGATCGGTGTGAATTTGTGGAAAAAGGTGGGGACGTGTTTCAAGGCGAGACCGCGATCAGCGTGGACGACAAGGGCCGGCTGGCCATCCCCGGCGCCTATCGGGAGCTGGTTGCGCGAATCTGTGCCAATCGTCTGGTCTGCGCCTACAACCCGTTTGAGCAGGGTTGTCTGTGGCTGTTCCCGCTCGCCGAGTGGGAGCGTGTACGCGACCAGATCAACGCGCTGCCCAGCGTCAAGGCGGTGCATCGCGCACTGCAGATGAAACTGGTTGGCGCAGCCGCACACCTCGAGCTCGATGGCGCCGGGCGTGTGCTGCTGCCGGCCAGTCAGCGTGCAGCGGCTGGCATCGAGAAGCGCGCAGTGCTGCTCGGAATGGGCAGCAAGTTCGAGTTGTGGAGCGAGCAGGCGCACCTGGCCAAGATCCGGCAGACGATCGGCGAGGGCGACATCAGCGAGGACATGGCGGAACTGAGGCTGTAGCGGGCTGCCCCGCTGGCCGGGGGGCAGTGATACCGCGTTCGTGCACGGGCTCACGCGGACTGCATGCATCGGGAGCGAATCCGGACTGGCGCCGGCCCGGCGACGCTGAAAGCGGCAGGACGCCGATTTTCAGCACCCTGACAGCGGAGACATTGGATGCACGGGGTGGCGGCGATGACGGAACGGATGGGGCGGCACATCCCGGTGATGCTGGGCGAGACTGTTGCCGGTCTCGGCATGCGCCCTGACGGTTGCTATCTCGACGGTACCTTCGGCCGCGGCGGTCATGCTGCCGCGATCCTCGAACGCCTCGGTCCGCACGGACGTCTGTTGCTGATGGACCGTGACCCAGCGGCCATCCGCGCGGCACGCGCTGCCTTCGGCGCCGACCCGCGGGTCGCTATCCGCCACGGCAACTTCGCCGATCTCGCGGACTGGAGCGAGACCGCCGCGGGCCTCGATGGCGTGCTGCTCGATCTCGGCGTGTCGTCGCCGCAACTCGACGAGGCCGAACGCGGTTTCAGCTTCATGACCGATGCGCCTCTGGACATGCGCATGGACCCAACAACGGGCGAGAGCGCAGCGGAATTCCTGGCGCGCGCCGACGCGCCGACGATCGCCGACGTGCTGTGGCGCTATGGCGACGAGCGCATGAGCCGGCGCATCGCCCGCGCGATCGTTGCCCGTCGCGAGACTGCGCCGTTGGCCCGAACCGGCGAATTGGCCGACCTGCTGGTGCGCGCACTGGGCCGGCGCGAGCCCGGCAAGCATCCGGCGACCCGCACGTTCCAGGCGCTGCGCATCCACGTCAACGGCGAACTGGACGCACTGCAGCGCGGGCTGCATGCCGCGGCTTCCGTTCTCAGGCCGGGCGGGCGCCTAGCGGTGATCAGTTTCCACTCCCTCGAGGATCGCGCGGTCAAGCAGTTCATCCGAGGTCCGCAGCCCGAGCGCGTGCGCCGCGGCCTGCCGCAGGCGGCGGTCGCCGCGCCGCTGCTGGTGGCTATCGGGCGCAAGCAGTTTCCCGGCGCCGCCGAGATCGCTGCCAACCCCCGCGCACGTTCGGCGGTGCTGCGCATCGCCGGGAAGCGCGCATGAAGGGAGCCTGGCTGCTGCTTGACGGGATGCTGCTGATCGCCATGCTGACCAGCGCGATTGCTGTGGTGTGGTCACGCAACGAGAGCCGCGAGCTGTTCATGCGCCTGACCGTGGTGCAGAACCAGCGCGACGCGCTCAACGTCGAATTCGGCCGGCTCGAGCTGGAGCAGGCGACCTGGGCGGATCCCGCGCGAATCGAGCAGGTTGCGCGCCGGCAGCTAGGCATGATCAATCCATTGCCGCAAGACATCCGGGTGATCCGCCGATGAGCCCGCGCCCCGGCCCCGAAGCGTCCGCACCGCGCCCGAATCGCAGCCAGGGCCCGAGCGCGCGCCGGCGTCTCGCGCTGGTGGCGACGCTGCTCGTTCTGGCCTCGGTGGGCCTGGTCGCGCGTGCGATCGACTTGCAGGTTGTGCGCAAGAAGTTCCTGCAGGAACAGGGCGACGCGCGCTTCCTGCGCGAAGTGCCGATTCCGGTCTCCCGAGGCACCATCTTCGACCGCAACGGCGAGCCTCTGGCGGTGTCGACGCCGGTGGAGTCGCTGTGGGCCAATCCGCAGGTGCTGCTGCAGCATGCCGACCGCATCGCGCAGCTGGCCAAGGCGCTGGGCGCCGATCCGGCCGAACTGCAGCGCCGGCTGGAGCAGCGCGACGATCGCGAGTTCGTCTATCTCAAACGGCAGATGAGTCCCGAGGCGGCCGACGCGGTGCTGGCAATGGGCATCCCCGGCGTTAACCGGCAGCGCGAATACCGCCGCTACTACCCGTCGGGCGAGGTCAGCGCGCATGTCATCGGCTTCACCAACATCGACGACCGCGGTCAGGAGGGCCTCGAGCTGGCGTTCGACGGCTGGCTGGCCGGCAAGCCGGGCCTGAAGCGCGTAATCCGTGATCGCCTCGGCCACGTGGTCGAGAATGTCGACCTGCTGAAGGAGCCGCACCCGGGGCGCGACCTGACCCTGACCATCGACCGCCGCATTCAATACCTCGCCTACCGCGAGCTGGCCGAGGCGGTGCTGGCGCACCAGGCCAGTTCGGGCTCGATGGTGGTGCTCGATGCGCGCACCGGCGAGATCCTCGCCATGGTCAACCAGCCGTCGTACAACCCCA
>JAJYDI010000043.1 GCA_021777635.1 Pseudomonadota bacterium | reverse complement strand
ACCGGCCCGGGACGGCCGCTGCGCGCGATCGCGCAGGCCTCGTGCACCACCGCGGCGACGTCCTCGGTGCGGCGCACGATGAAGCTGTGCTTCACCACCGGCAGGCTCATGCCGAAGATGTCGACTTCCTGAAAGGCATCGGTACCCATCAGCCCGCTGGCGACCTGGCCGGTGATCGCCAGCAGCGGCACCGAATCCAGGTATGCGTTGGCGATGCCCGTGAGCAGGTTGGTGGCGCCCGGTCCCGACGTGGCCAGGCACACGCCGATGCGACCGCCGGCACGCGCATAGCCGTCGGCGGCCAGCGCCGCGCCCTGCTCGTGGCGCACCAGAATGTGGCGCAACTTGCTGTCCACCAGCGCGTCGTACACCGGCATGATCGCTCCGCCCGGGTAGCCGAAGATCGTGTCGACGCCCTCGGCTTCGAGGGCCGCCACCAACCACTGCGCGCCGCTGCGAAGGCGGGCCCCGATCACGCCGCTTTCGGCCATCTCAGCCACCCGTGCCGGACTTCTTGACCGGCGCGCCGGGCGTGCCCGCGACTGCGGCCCCGGGCGCCTGCAGCCAGCCCATCTGCGCGCGCAGCGCCGAGCCGATCTTCTCGATCGGATGCTCCAGGTCGCGCTGCTTGAGCGCCTTGTAGTTGGGATTGCCGGCGGCGTATTCGGCCACCCACTCGCGCGCGAAACGTCCATCGCGGATTTCGGCCAGCACCTCGCGCATGCGCTGCCGCGTTTCCGCGTTGATCACCCGCGGGCCGCGGGTCAAGTCGCCGTACTGGGCGGTCTCCGAGACGTATTTGTGCATCTGCGCGAGGCCGCCCTCATACAGCAGGTCGACGATCAGCTTGAGCTCGTGCATGCACTCGTAATAGGCGACCTCGGGCTGGTAGCCGGCCTCGACGAGGGTCTCGAAACCCTGCAGCACCAGCTCGGTGGCACCACCGCACAACACTGCCTGCTCGCCGAACAGGTCCGTCTCGGTCTCCTCGCGAAGCGAGGTTTCGATCAGCTGCGTGCGCGCCCCGCCGATCCCCGCCGCGTAGGCCAGCACGCGCTCGCGCGCATGGCCGCCGGCGTCCTGATGCACCGCGAACAGGCAGGGCACGCCGGCGCCGCGCGCGTATTCGCGGCGCACCAGCGCGCCGGGACCCTTGGGCGCCACCAGCACCACGTCGATGTCGATGCGTGGCTCGATCATGCCGAAGTGCACGTTGAGCCCGTGCGCGAACAACAGCGCGCCGCCGCGGCGCAGATGCGGCGCGATCGCCTCGCGATAGAGTTGCGGCTGCACCATGTCCGGGGTGAGCACGGCGACCAGGTCGCTGCCGCGGACCACTTCGGCCGGCGCGGCCACGCGGAAGCCGTCGGCGCGCGCCTGCGCCGTGGTGGCGCCGCCCGGACGCAGCCCGACGCGCACATCGAGGCCGGAATCGCGAAGGTTGAGTGCATGCGCGCGGCCTTGGCTGCCGTAACCGAGGATGCCGATGTGCTGGCCCTTGAGGGGTTCGAGGCTCGGCTGGATCGAAGTCATGGAAGTCTCCGTGAAGGCATGGGAAGGGGAGGGTCAGCAGGGTTCGGTAACCGCGCCACGCGAGGCCGAACTGACCAGATGGGCGTACTTGGCCAGCGCGCCGTGGCGCACCGGTGGCTCGCGCGGAATCCACGAGGCGCGCCGCGATTCGAGATCTTCCGGGCCATCGATGCGCCGGGTATCGGCATCGATGACCACCGCATCGCCCTCGCGCAACAGCGCGATCGGGCCGCCGCGCGCGGCTTCCGGCGCGATATGGCCGACCATCACGCCATGGGTCGCGCCGCTGAAGCGGCCGTCGGTGATCAGCGCGACCTCGCCGCCGAGCCCGCGCCCGACCAGCGCCGCGGTCACCGCCAGCATCTCGCGCATGCCGGGACCTCCGGCCGGGCCTTCGTTGCGGATCACCACCACGTCGCCCGCGCGGATGGCACCGGCCTGCACGGCGGCGAAGGCCGCCGACTCGCTCTCGAACACGCGCGCCGGTCCGGTGAAATGCGTGCGGCCCGCGCCGGCCAGCTTGAGCACGCAGCCCTCGGGAGCGAGGCTGCCGTAGAGGATGCTGAAGCCTCCGCGCGGTTTCAGCGGTGCCGACACCGGATGCACCACGTCCTGCCCGGCCGGCGGCGACGGAGCGTCGGCGAGTTCCGCGAACAGGCCGCGGCCGCTGACCGTAGGGGAATCCTCGAGCATGCCGGCCGCGTGCAGCATCTGCGCCACCGTGGCAGTACCGCCCGCCGCCGTCAGCTCGACCGCGGTATAGCGTCCGGCCGGCTTGAGGTCGGCAATGACCGGGGTGCTGCGCGAGGCCCGTTCGAAATCCTCCAGCCCGAACGGCACGCCGGCCTCGTGCGCGATTGCCAGCAGATGCAACACGCCGTTGGTCGATCCCGCCGTGGCCGCCACCATGCGCGCGGCGTTGCGGAACGCGGCGGGCGTGAGGACCTCGCGCGGCAGTGGCCCGTGTTCGAGCAGGTGCATCAGGTGCGCGCCACAGCGCCGCGCCGCGAGGCGCTTTGCGGGATCAGTGGCCGGGATGTCGTTGCTGCCAAGCAGCGACAGCCCCAGCGCGGTCAGCACCATCGCCATGGTGTTGGCGGTGAACTGGCCGCCGCAGGCGCCGGCGCCCGGACAGGCGCGGGTTTCCACCGCGCGCAAGCCGGCATCGTCCAGCGTGCCGGCACCATGCGCGCCGACCGCCTCGAAGACTTCCTGCACGGTGATGTGGCGACCAGCGAGCGTGCCGTGCGCGATGCTGCCACCATACAGCACCAGCCCTGGCAGGTTCATGCGCGCCAGCGCCATCGCCGCGGCGGGGATCGTCTTGTCGCAGCCGCACAGAACCAGCACAGCGTCCAGGCAGTGGCCCTCGACGGCCAGCTCGATCGAATCGGTGATGACCTCGCGCGAGACCAGCGAGGCGCGCATGCCGGGCGTGCCCATGGCGATGCCGTCGGTGACCGCGATGGTGTTGAACTCGACCGGTGTGCCGCCTGCGGCGCGGATGCCTTCCGCCGCGGCCGCCGCCAGATCGCGCAGATTGAGGTTGCAGGGCGAGACGTCGGTCCAGGTGTGCACGACCGCCACCAGCGGCCGCGCCAGCGCCGCATCGTCGAGCCCGGTGGCGCGCAGCATCGCGCGCGCCGGGGCGCGATCGGGCCCGGTCTTGATGGCATCGCTGCGCAGCGGTTTGCGATGTGGGCCGCTCATGCGCGCGCCACCGCGGCATCCACCGCCGACTGCGACCACAGGTGGCCGATCACCGCGGCCGTGAGATCTGCGGTGCCGTGGCGGCCGCCCAGGTCGGGCGTCAGCACGCCGTCCTCGAGCGCCAGCCAGAGCGCGTTCTCGAGTGCGCAAGCCGCCGCCTCCCGGCCCAGCGAATGGCGCAGCAGCAGTGCGGCGCTGGCGATCGCGCCGGCCGGGTTGGCGATGCCGCGGCCGGCGATGTCGGGCGCCGAGCCGTGGATCGGCTCATAGAGGCCGCGCGGGCCGTCGCCCAGCGAGGCCGAGGGCAGCAGGCCCAGCGAACCGGCGATCGCGGCGGCCTCGTCGGTGAGAATGTCGCCAAACAGGTTCTCGCTGACGATCACGTCGAAATCGGCCGGCCGGGCCAGCAGCAGCATGGCCATCGAATCGACCAACTGGTGCTCGAGCTTGACCTCGGGGTACTCGCCGGCCAGGCGCTGCGCGATCTCGCGCCAGAGCCGCGAGGTCTCCATCACGTTGGCCTTGTCCACCGAGGTGAGCTTTCGCCGGCGCCCTCGCGCCAGCTCGAAGCCGCGGCGCAGCACTCGCTCGATCTCGACCACGCTGTAGCTGCACAGGTCGGACGCGCCCGCGGCGTCACGCGTCTTGGCACCGAAGTAGATACCTCCGGTCAGTTCGCGCACGAACAGCAGATCCACGCCGCGCAGCCTTTCGCTACGAAGCGGCGAGAACTGCGCCGCGCGCGGGTGCACCTGCACCGGGCGCAGGTTCGCGTACACGCCCATCGCCGCGCGCAGCGCCAGCAGGCCCTGCTCGGGGCGCACCGGCGCGCGCGGGTCGGACCACTTCGGCCCGCCGACCGCGCCCAACAGCACCGCATCGGCCGCGATGCAGGCCGCGCGCGTGCTGTCGGGCAGCGCTGTGCCGCTGGCGTCGATCGCGCAGCCGCCGACCGGGTGTTCGCTGAAGTGGAGCCGGCCGCCGTGAATTTCGGCAACGGCGTCGAGGCAGGCCACGGCGGCGGCCGTGACTTCGGGGCCGATGCCGTCGCCGGGGAGCAGGACGATGCGGGCGTTCATGCGGCGCGCTGCTCCTCGAAGTGGCGGATCGCCGCGTCGTGGCGCAGCAGAAACCCGAGCTGGTCGGTACCCTCGATCAGGCAGTGGCGCGCAAAGGCTTCCAGAGCGAAGCCGAAGCGTCCGCCGTCGGGAAGCTCGATCTCGGCACTCACCAGGTCGATGTCCAGTTCCAGGCCCGGATGTTCGAGCAGGAAGCGGTGCTCGGCGGCCTCCACGGTGATCGCAAGCAGACCGTTCTTGAGCGCGTTCGCGCGAAAGATGTCCGCGATCTCGCAGCTGATCACCGCGCGCAGGCCGGCATCGAGCAGGGCCCACGGCGCGTGCTCGCGCGAAGAACCGCACCCGAAGTTGCGTCCCGCGACCAGGATTTCGCATCCCAGCGCCTCGGGCCGATTGAGCACGAACTCGGGGTCGGGTGAGCCGTCGTTGCGATAGCGCCAGTCCTGGAACGCGTGTCGGCCGAGGCCGCTGCGTTCGGTGGTGGTGAGAAAGCGCGCCGGGATGATGCGGTCGGTGTCGATGTTCTCGTGCGCCAGCACCAGGGTGCGCGAGTGCACGCGGCGGATCGGATTCATGCCACAGCCTCCGTGATCAGATAGGCGCGCGGGTCGGCGATGCAACCGGCCACGGCGGCGGCGGCGGCGCTGGCCGGACTGGCCAGCACGGTGCGCGCTCCCGGGCCCTGACGGCCCTCGAAATTGCGGTTGCTGGTGCTGACCGCGAGCTGGCCCGGCGCGACGTGGTCACCGTTCATGGCGATGCACATCGAGCAACCGGGCTCGCGCCACTCGGCGCCCGCGGCGCGGAACACCTCGTGCAGCCCCTCGCGCTCGGCGGCCTGCTTCACCGCGGCCGAGCCCGGCACCACCAGCATGCGCACGCGCGCGTTGACGCGGCGCCCGCGCAGCACCTCGGCGGCGGCGCGCAGGTCGGACAGACGTCCGTTGGTGCAGCTGCCGACGAACACCACATCCACCGGCGTGCCCAGCAGGCGCGCGCCGGCCTGCAGGCCCATGTAGGCCAGCGCGCGCCGAGTCTGCCCGTCGCCCGCCGCGGGCACGGTGGCGTCGATGGCCATGACCATGCCGGGATGCGTGCCGTAGCTCAGCGTCGGGCGAACCGCGCCGGCATCGATCTCGACGACCCGGTCGAAGCGCGCATCCGGATCGCTGCGCACGTTTTTCCAGCGAACCATGGCGTTCTCCCAGGCAACGCCCCGCGGTGCCCGCGCGCGATCCTTGAGCCAGGCGAACGTGACTTCGTCCGGAGCGATCATGCCGGCGCGCGCGCCGGCCTCGATCGACATGTTGCAGACGGTCATGCGCTCTTCCATCGACAGCGCGCGGATCGCTTCGCCGCGATACTCGATCACGCAGCCGGTGCCGCCATCGATGCCGATGCGGCCGATGATGTGCAGCACCAGATCCTTGGCGCTGACGCCTGGCGGCAGGTGTCCGCGAACTTCGATCGCCATGGACTTCGGCTTGCGCTGCAGCAGGCATTGGCTGGCCAGGACGTGGCCGACCTCGCTGGTTCCGATGCCGAAGGCCAGCGCGCCGAATGCGCCGTGGGTGCTGGTGTGGCTGTCGCCGCAGACAATGGTCATCCCCGGCTGTGTCGCGCCCAGCTCCGGTCCGATCACGTGCACGATGCCGCGCTGCGGGTGCTCGATGCCCAGCAGCTCGATGCCGAACTCGCGGCAGTTGTGCTCGAGCATCCGCACCTGCGCCTCGGCCTCGGGCGTGATGTAGGGACGCCGGCCCTGCGCATCGGCCGCGAGGGTCGGCGTGGAGTGGTCGAGCGTCGCCAGAACGCGTTCCGGACGGCGCACCCGCAGGTCGCGTGCGCGCAGCTCGGCGAAGGCCTGCGGCGAGGTCACCTCGTGCACCAGGTGCAGGTCGACGTACAGCAGGGCTGGTGTATCCGGCGTCTCCGCCGTGACCTGGTGCGCGTCCCAGAGCTTGTCGAGCAGCGTGCGCGCGGACATCAGGCCACCTCCAGCGACGCGGCGGCGCGATGCGGAGGATGCGCCGCGGCCGCCCGCAGCGGCGTCAACCAGCCGTGGCGGTCGGCGTGGCGGCCATCGAACAGGCCGAAGAAGGCATCCTGCAGCGCGCGCGTGACCGGCCCGGGGATGCCGTTGCCGACCGTCTTGCGGTCAACCGAGCGCACCGGCGTGATCTCGGCTGCGGTGCCGGTCAGGAACACCTCGTCGGCGACGTAGAGCAGCTCACGCGGCAGATCGCACTCGACCACGTCGATGCCGAGGTCGGCCGCCAGTGTCAGCACGCTGTCGCGGGTGATGCCGGCGAGAATGCCGGCGGCCACCGGCGGCGTGTATAGCCGGCCGCGCTGCACCAGAAAGAGATTCTCGCCGGCACCCTCGCTGAGCAAGCCGTCGGTCCCCAGCGCGATGCCTTCGGCGTAACCGCCGCGCCGGGCTTCCTGGGCGATCAACTGACTGGAAAGATAGTTGCCGCCGGCCTTGGCGCCACAGGGCAGGGTGTTGGGCGCGGGCCGGTGCCAGGAGGAGACACAGACGTCGATGCCGTCGCGCACGGCAGCGGCGCCATGCAGGTTGCCCCAGGCCACCGCCATGATCGCCAGCTCGACCGGGACGCTGGCGTCCGGGGCGAGGCTGAAGGTGAACCCCGAACGATACGCCAGCGGCCTCACGTAAGCGCTGTCCAGGCCGTTGGCGAGGACCACGTCGGCGCAGGCCTGGTCGATCTCGTCCGGCGTGTGGCGGATTTCCAGGTCATGGATCCGTGCCGAACGAAACAGGCGCGCGGTGTGCTCGGCCAGGCGGAAATACCGCGGCCCTTGCGGCGTGGCGTACACGCGCTCGCCCTCGAACACCGAGGAGCCGTAATGCAGCACGTGGGCGCCGACGTGGACCGTCGCCTCCTGCCACGGCTTGATGCGGCCGTCATGCCACAGATACGTGCTGGTCGAGATCGTCATGAGCCAGATTCCCGTTGCGGTCGGTTGAAGGGAGGGTCGCGGGGCGCGGATGCGTGCGTTCGATGCGATTGATGACCTCAAGGATCGCCAGCGCGGCGGCCTCGACGATGTCGGTGCTGGTGCCGCGACCGCGCAGTTCCTGCGTGTCGTGCTGCACACGCAGCACCGCCTCGCCCTGCGCGGCGGCGCCGAAGCCGATGCTGCGCACATGCAGCTCGACGATTTCGAGGTCGAGCCCGGAGGCGCGCACCAGGGCCGTCGTGGTCGCGTGCACCGGCCCGCTGCCGGTGGCGGTTTCGCGCGCGCTGCGGCCATCGCTGTGGCGCAGATGCAGCGAAGCGATCGAAGCGCCGCCGACGTAGGTACCCACGTGCATCGCCGCCAGAGTCCACGGCCCGCGGGAGTGCACGGTGGCGCCCAGCACCAGCGCCTCGATATCCGCATCGAGCACTTCGCGCTTGCTCTCGGCCAGCGCCTTGAACTCGGCGAAAAGCGCCTCGAAGCGTTCCGTGCTCACGCTCAATCCCAGCGTCGCGATGCGCTCGTGCAAGGCGTGGCGGCCGCTGTGGCGGCCCAGCACCAGTCGCGTATGCGGGAAGCCGACATCCTCGGGGCGCATGATTTCGTAGGTCGCGCGATTGGCGAGCATTCCGTGCTGGTGGATGCCGGCTTCGTGGGCGAACGCGTTGTCGCCGACGATCGCCTTGTTGCGAGCCACCTCGAGGCCGAGCATGCCGCTCAGCGCGCGCGATGCCGCGTACAGGCGCGTGCTGTCGATCGCGGTGCCCAGCGCGAAACGGTCGGCGCGCGTGCGCAGCGCCATCACCACTTCCTCGAGCGCGGCGTTGCCCGCGCGCTCGCCGATGCCGTTCAGGGTGCACTCGATCTGGCGCGCGCCTGCTTCGGCTGCGGCCAGGCTGTTGGCCACGCCCATGCCCAGGTCGTCGTGGCAGTGCGTGCTGAGCACCGCGCGCTCGATGCCGGCGATCTCGCGACGCAGGCGCGCAAAGAGCGCCGCGATCTCGGCGGGGGTTGTGTAGCCCACCGTGTCGGGCACGTTGATGGTGCGCGCGCCGGCGGCAATTACCGCGCCAAAGACCTCGACCAGGAATTCCGGCTCGGTACGCAGCGCGTCCTCGGCCGAGAACTCGACGTCGTCGCACAGCGCGCGCGCGCGGCGCACGCCGGCAACCGCGATGTCCAGAACCTGCGCGCGGCTCATGCGCAGCTTGTGCTCGCGGTGGATCGGGCTGGTGGCGATGAATACGTGGATGCGCGCCTGCGCCGCCGCCTCCACGGCTCTGGCGGCGGCCGCGATGTCGGATTCATGGCAGCGCGCCAGCGCGCAGATGCGCGCGCGGTGCGCCGCGGCGGCGACCGCGGACACGGCCGCGGCATCCTCATCCGAGGCTGCGGGAAATCCGGCCTCGATGATGTCGACGCCGAGTTCATCGAGGATGCGCGCCAAGCGCAGCTTCTGCGTGCGCGTCATGCTGCAACCCGGCGCCTGCTCGCCATCGCGCAGCGTGGTGTCGAAGATCAGCACGCGACCGGGCGCGGCGCCCGCTTCGTTCGCGCTGCCGTGACCTGCATGGAGAAATGATGCCGTGCTCATGGCTGCTCCGCTGTGCGCGGGTGCCGGGCGTGTGCGAAAGAGGGCGAAAAAAAAACCCCGCATCCGGTGAGGGTGCGGGGTTTTGGTTGTTCGTCCGGTTTCTAGACGCGCGCCCTTATCCCGCACCTCCGTGGGTAATAAGAAGGACCGCAAGAAGAATCAGGTTTGCCGCGGGAAGACGCGAATCCGCACGCTGCAGCGCCCCGGCGACGAGGCCGGTGCGGGCAGGAGCAGCGGGGGCGAATTGCGCAGACATGGCTCGACCGTACTCAAGGCTCGCCATCTTGTCAACAGAGGAATCGAGCGCGCGATCGACCCGTCGCCATCGAATCGGCAGCTGCCGAATCCGCTGGCGAGGAACGCGCAAGGCGCGACGTCGTTGCCGGAACGTGCGGCCCGGCCTCGCGCTCAGGCTTGCCGTGCGCGATCACGCAGCACGGAAAATGCACGGGCAAAGCGCGATCGCTGCGTCGTGTCGCTGTTCCTGCCTTTCTCGCTCCAGGTATCGAGCAGCCGCTGCAGGCGATCGTCATCGCTTTCGCGCCGGCCTTCGCTGAGGGCTGCGCGCAGGCGCTGCAGGCGCAGGGCTTCGCGATGCCCGCCATCTTCCGCAGAGGCGGGCAACCCGGCCATTTCTTCAATCTCGACCACGAGCGCCGTCAGGTGCGCATCCCCGGCAAGCGCTGCGGGGGCGCCGTCGTGGACCGCGGCGATGCGCGCCGCCCAGGCATCCCAGCGCGCCATGGCGGAGGCGGACGCAGCACGTCGCTGCCATTCCTGATCGGCATCGCGCCAGCGTTGCTGGATCGAGGCGTCGACGGCACCCAGCGCGATCCAGTCGCGTTGCAGCGCACGCCGCCGCGCCGCGTCCGTCGGATCCAGCGACGTCAGCATTGCCAGCAGGCACTCGGCCTCCGTCTGCCGCCGGGCGGCGGCGAGTGCCTGCTCGGCCGACACCGCCTCGGCGCGAGCGAACGCCAGGACGGCCGCGGATTCGATGCGCGCCGCGTCGACGTTGCCGCGCGCCGCGCGGGGCAGCTGGCGGCGGCGCGCGAGCAAGGCACGCACTCGCGAGGTCGCAGCGGCAGCATCCTCCAGCGCGGCGGCGGTCTCGACCTCGGCGCGCAGCGTCGCCCAGGATTGCGCCGCGCGCTCTTCAAGCACCGTCCGTTGCGCGTCGACTGCATCGAGGGCCGACTTCAACCGTTTCGCCAGCGCGGGGCGGGCGGCAGGGTCCAGCTCGGCCAGGCCGCGCAGCGCAGCCGTCAGCTGCCGGCGCTGCGCGCGGATCCCATCGGCGTCAAGGCTGGCGACGGCTTGCGGAGTGATCGGGGCAAGCAGTTGCTCGATTTCCAGCGATCGCAGTTGGCGCAAGGCATCACGCTGCTCGAAGTAGCCGCGTGCCGGCCTCAAGGCGCGCGCGCAGAGCCTGTGGAAGCGCCGGGCGAATTGCTGGTGCATCGCGTCGACACCGGCCGCGGGCGCGCTTTCGGTGGCATCCAGCGCTCGCCAGCGCGCGCGCAATTCAGCGGTTCGGGTCGCCAATGCATCCGGATGCAGGCCGCTGCCGATCAACCCGGCGGCCTCGCGGTAGAGGGCCTCACGCTGCTGGCGCTGGGCCCATTGCCGCCAGTGCGCATGACGGTCGGCCTCGGCCATCGCCCGCCGCAGGCGTGCAGGCAATCGCGGCAAGCGGCCTTCCTGCACGTGCTGCATGACGATGCTGCGCGACATCGCGATGCGCTGGCTGTCGCCCGCGGCAAGCGCAGCCTCGAGCGCAACCGCCAGTGCCTCGCCATCGGCGGCGATGGATGCGGCTGCGGTCACGGCGACAGGCATCGCTGCAGGCGCTCGCGCGACGCCGGCTGCCCGTTGCGACTCGAAGCGCGCTTGCGCCGCGAGCGCCTGCACGGCGGGGGAGGGCGATGGGACCGAGCCGCGTGGATGCGCCGGCTCCGGCTCGCGCGCCACCTGGGTCACCGCATCGGCGGCGACGCGGCAGGTCAGTGTCGTCAGCCGCGCAGCCAATGCCTCGCGCTCGGGCTCGAGCTGGCCGGGCGCCGCCAAAAAGGCGTGACTGTCTTGCAGCAGCGCGTCGATTTCCGTGGCCGTGGTGGTCGCACCCATCGCGTCCAATCGCCGCTCGAGGGCACGCAGGCATTCGCGCTCGGCGCGCACCTCGGGCAGCGTCGCAGTGAGCACGCCGCGGGCACGCCGATAGCGCTCCCGCAAGGGCGAGCGCGCCGCGTCGTCGATCGACTCCCATGCCTTGTCCGCCCCATCCAGGACGGCCGGTACCGGGGTCGCCATGACCGCTGCTCGCTCCAGCATCAGACAAGCCTCCAGCGCCCGCCGCGCATGGAGCGCCGGATCGCCTGCTTGCAACCGCAGCGCCTGCAGGCGTTCGAGTGCCGCGCGCTGCACCCGCCTGTCCTGGCGTCGCGCACGTTCGGCCAGGCGCTGCAACTGATCGGGATCCTCGATGCGCGCAAGCGCCGCCAGCCGCAATGCTGCGTCGGGATCCTGCAGCGCGCGCTCGGCCAGGAAGGCTGCACGCGTGCAGCGTGCCAGCGCCGCGCTGCGCAAATCCGGCTCGACGCCATCACGAGCGACGCGCTCCAGCGCGGTGGCGTCGTCGATCGCCGTCAGCAAGCGCAGTCGCGCAGCCAGTGGCGGCGCTGCGCCGTGGCGCCCATTGAGCAGATCGAGGTACAGGCCCCATGCGCGCTCGCGCAGCGCGGGGTCGGGGTCATCGTGCGCCCGCTCCTGCATCAGGCCGAGATCAGGCAACCGCTCGAGCGCTGCGCGCCGTACCTCGGGGTCCGGGTCTTCACGCGCCAGTCGTGGCAGTTGCGCCCCCAGCACCGCGGCGCTCGCCGTGCGGACCGTGCGCAGGCGGATCGCCGCATCGCGATGCGCCCACGGGGGCGGAAACAGCCAGCGCGCGAGTCTCATGCCCACCTCACAGCAGCGCCTTGAGGATGTGGTAGCCGGCTAGATATTCGCCGACGATCGTGCCGAGATTGACCAGCATGAATATCAGCAGGGTGCGCGCCACGCGATTGCGCCACCAGCCGGTCCAGTGCGCCAACTGGTGCTTGAGTGCCTCGAAGTCGGCCACACGTGGACGCCGCGCCAGCACCTCGGCCATGCCGGCAAAGGCGCCCGACGGCACGCCGGGGCGGAACGGTTTCAGCGGCGCGCTGACGAAAGCGGCCAGCACGCTCAGTGGATGACCGCCGGCAAGCACGGCCCCCAGCGCGGCGAAACCGCCGGTGAACACGATCCAGTCACGCAACGCCGCGGTGCCGAGCGCGGTGTTGCGGTGAAATGCGAACGCGATCAGCGCGAACACGGCCAGCACCAGGCCGACGGCGAGCCACTTCGGCCAACGTGCCGCCGGCGGAATCCGCTGCAGCTCCGTCACCGTGGCATCGGGGTCGACGTCATCGCCGGAAAGCCGCCCGGCCAGGCCATGCAGATGGCCGGCGCCGATCACCACCAGCACCCGCCGCACCGCCGGCGCATAGCGCGCCTCCTGCTGCAGCCGGGCTGCCATGTAGGCGTCGCGCTCCTCGATCAGGCTGTGAAAAAGCGGCGCGGAATCGCGCGCGAACTCGCGGAAGGCATCCTGCAGCAGGTCGCCCTGCTTGAGCTTCTCGATTTCGGTTTCCGCGACCGCGTCATCCTCGAACAGGCTGGCGCCAAGACTGCCCAGGATGGTGAAGCGCTCGCGCAGGCCGACGCCGCGCCAGGCGCGCTTGAGCGTCGCGCCGACGTCGCGATCAATCAGCCACAGCGGCAGGCCGCGCGCGTCGGCACCGGCCATCGCGGCCTTCATTTCCGCGCCTGGTTCGATCCCGAATCGCTCGGCGAGCCGGCGCTGGAACGATGCCAGCGCCAGGCTGGCCGCGACCATGCCGGCCTTGCCCTGCCGGATCACCTGGAACA
>JAJYDI010000166.1 GCA_021777635.1 Pseudomonadota bacterium | reverse complement strand
ACGCGCTGCTTGGCGCGCTGTGGGTGATCGTCATGGCGGTCGGTTCGTGGAAGGACGCGTTGTTCGGCGGGGTCATCGCGGTCAACGCCGCCATCGGCATCGTGCAGGAACTGCGCGCCAAGCGCACGCTGGAGCGTCTGGCGCTGCAGAGTTCCGCGCGTCCGCGCGTGGTGCGCGACGGCCACCTGACCGAGGTCTCGCGCGAGGAGATCGTGCAGGACGACGTGCTCGAACTCTCCTCCGGAGACGCCGTTCCAGTCGATTGCGTGGTACTCCGCTCCTCGAGCCTGGAACTGGATGAGTCCTTGCTCAGCGGCGAATCCGACGCAGTCGCCAGGCGTGCCGGAGATGAGCTGCGCTCGGGAAGTCTGGTTGTCGGTGGAAGCGCCCGCTGCCGCGCCACTGCGATTGGCGAGGCGGCTTGGATCCAGCGCTTGGAGCAACAGGCGCGGCGCTTCACGTTGGCGCATTCCGAACTGCGCGCAGGGATCGACCGCATTTTAAGCGTGGTCGGCTGGGCTCTGGTGCCCACCGCCACGCTGCTGTTCGTCACCCAGTTTGCGCTCGGACTGCCCGCAAGCGCAGCGCTGCTTTACTCGGCCGCCGGCGTGGTGGCAATGGTGCCTCAGGGCCTGGTGTTGCTGACCAGTCTGGCGCTTGCTGTGGGCGCTGTACGGCTTTCGCGCCGCCGTGCGCTGGTCCAGGACCTTGCGGCCACCGAGGCGCTGGCGCGGGTCGACGTGATCTGCCTGGACAAGACGGGAACATTGACCGAGCGCGAGTTGCGCGTCGAGCGCCTGGAGATGCTCTCGGAGCGCGCTGGTGCGCAGGCGGCATTGGCCGCGCTGGCGGCAGCCGAGGCCCGGCCAAACGCCACGCTGCAGGCCATCGCGCGCGCGTGGCCCCTGCGACCTGGCGGGCCCGAGGTGCTGCGCTCAGCCGTCTTCTCGTCGGCCCGCAAGTGGAGTGCTGCGGTCATCGATGGCCACGGGTCTTGGGTGCTCGGCGCGCCCGATGTCCTGCTGGCACAGCGACCTGCCGGTGACCCGGTGCTCAAGCGTGTTGGGGATCTTGCGGCCGACGGATTCCGGGTGCTGCTGCTGGCGCGCACCGACGCATGGATGGACGCCGAGCCGCGTCCGGTCGAGGTGGATCCGGTTGCGCTGGTGTTGCTGACCGAGCAGTTGCGCGCAGACGCACAGCTGACGCTGCAGGAGCTGGCGCGGCAGGATGTGTCGTTGCGCCTGATCTCTGGGGATCACCCGGCCACCGTCGGCTACGTGGCGCGGGAGTTGGGCATCGCAGGCGGTGAGGAGGCGGTCGACGCCTCAAAGCTGGATGACACGGAGCTTGCCGAGCAGACTCCCACCCGTTTCGTGTTCGCGCGCACCACACCACGACAAAAGGAATTGATCGTCGCCACCTTGCAGGGCGCCGGCCACGCAGTTGCCATGGTTGGGGACGGAGTCAATGACATCCCGGCGCTGAAGCGTGCCGACGTCGGCGTGGCGATGGGCGCCGGAGCGCCCGCGTCGCGCGCGGTGGCGCAGATCGTCCTGCTGGACAACCGCTTCGCCAACATGCCATCGGTGATGGCCGAAGGGCGTCGGGTCGTAGGCAACATCGAGCGCGTCGGCGTGCTGTTCCTGACGAAGAGCGTGTATGCGATGCTGCTGGCGCTGGCGGTCGGGGTGGCGGGCGTGGCCTTCCCGTTCCTGCCCAGGAACATCTCGCTCGTCGATGCGCTGACGGTCGGCGTGCCGGCATTCCTGCTGTCGCTGGAGCCCAACGGCCAGCGGCTGCGCCCGGGTTTCGTCGATCGCGTACTGCGCTTTGCGATTCCTGCTGGGTTGTTCGTCGCCGCGGCCGCTTTCGCAGCGTTCACGCTGGTGCGCGTGCAGGGAGCGGGCGCTTTGCCCGAGGCGCGCACCGCAGCGACACTGGTGTTATTCACCGCAGCGCTGTGGGTGCTTGCACTGGCCGCGCAGCCTTTGCACCTGCGGCGCGCGCTGCTGGTGGCCGGCATGGTCGCGCTGTTCCTGCCGGCTCTGCTCGTGCCGCAGCTGCGCAGCTTTTTCGCGCTGCAGTCGCTTCCCGCCGTGGCATGGGTGCAATGCGCTGGCCTCGCCGTGGCAGCCATGGTGGCTTTGCACTGGAGCCGAGCGGTCGCGGCGGCATTGCCGCAAGGTCGCTCGCGCCACCGTCGCTGGAATCGCGGTGATCTGGTGCGCTGGCTGGTCGGAGCCGACAGCCCGAAGGTGTTCCTGGTCGTCGCCGCACTCCTGGTCGTGGGCGGGGCCTGGCTGTTCTTCGGGGTCCTGCAGGACGTCATCAGCCACGACCCGCTGGTGCTGGTCGACGTGCAGGTTTTTCATCTGCTGCAGATGCTGCGCGGCCCGCATACGGACGGCGTGATGGTGGCGATCACCGAACTCGGCGACGCCGCGGTGCTGCTGCCGTTCATCGTGACCGCGCTGGCCTGGTTCGTCGTGCGCAGGCTGTGGCTGAGCGCCGCGTACTGGATGGGCACGATCGCAGTGGCCCAGCTGCTGGCTGGTGTGATCAAGCTGGCGCTGCACCGGCCACGGCCGCTTGCGCTGTATTCCGGGGTGCAGCAGTTTTCATTTCCCAGCGATCATGCGGTCATGAGCACGGTGGTCTATGGCTTTGCGGCATGGCTGT
>JAJYDI010000042.1:10929-13021 GCA_021777635.1 Pseudomonadota bacterium | reverse complement strand
ACCGCGGATGAAATCGATGCCACCGCGGCGGTCCCGGCCGCGCTCGACCAGACCGGCAAGCGCGCTCTGGCGGCGATGAAAGCGGCCGTGGACGCGCTCGCCCTCGAGCTCGACCTGCCGGCGCCGCTGCTGGCGGCGCGGCGCCCGCTGGAGGCCTATCTGGAAACCCGGCAGTGGCCGGCGCGGCTGCTGGGTTGGCGCCGCGTCCAGCTCGAGCCGCGTCTGGCGCCGCTGCTGCCGGACTGAGATGGCGACCGCCGCGACCGCCAGCGCCCCCGCCTGCGTCGGCAATGTCGGCGTCGGCTTCGACGTGCTCGGCCACACCCTCGAGGGGCCCGGCGATCGCGTCTGCGTGCGCCGCGTCGCCGGGCGCACGATCCGCGTCGAGGCGATCCGCGGCGTGGTCGGCGAGCTGCCGCGCGACGCGGACAACACCGCCGTTGCCGCCTTGACCTCGCTGCGCGATGCGCTGGGCCTCGATCACGGCTTTGCGCTTGAAATCGACAAGGGCATTCCGCTGGGCTCGGGGCTGGCCGGCTCCGCCGCAAGCGCGGTCGCCGCGGTGATCGCCGCCGACGCTCTACTGGGGACGCAACTGCCGCCCGCGGTGCTGTTCGCGCACGCCCTGGCCGGCGAGCGCGTCGCCAGCGGCGGCGCCAACGGCGACAACATCGGCCCGTCCCTGCTCGGCGGCCTGGTGCTCGCGGCCGAAGGCCATCTGCTGCGCGTTCCGGTACCGGCCGCGTGGCGCTGCGTCGTGGCGCGTCCCCATCTGGCCTTGCTGACGCGCGATGCGCGCGCAGTGCTGACGGCGCCGTTCGCGCTGTCCGACGTGGTCGCGCAGTGCGGCCGCCTGGCCTTGCTGCTCGCGGGCTGTGCGTGTGGCGATGTCGCACTGGTGCGCAGCGCACTGCGCGATGTGCTGATCGAGCCACGCCGTGCGCCGCTGGTGCCGGGCTTCGCCGCGGTCAAGGCGGCGGCGCTGGAGAGCGGCGCGCTCGGCGCCAGCCTGTCGGGCGCCGGGCCCAGCGTGTTCGCCTGGTACGAGGGCGCGGCCGATGCCGCGCGCGGCGCGGAGGCGATGCAGGCCGCCTTCGCTGGCGCGGGACTGCCCAGTGACCTTCGGGTGTCGCCGATCAACGGCCCGGCTGCGGCGGTGATCGCGCTGGACTGAGGCCGCGTGCAGGCATGCCGATGCCGTTGCGAGCGCCGCCACGCCGCGCTGACACTTGGCGTGCCGGCTGCGCGCCGGTATGATTCGCGCCCTGTGTGGGGCGGTAGCTCAGCTGGGAGAGCGTCGCGTTCGCAATGCGAAGGTCGGGAGTTCGATCCTCCTCCGCTCCACCATCCGATCTGCGCGATTCCAAAGGCCGGCCTATGCCGGCCTTTCGCGCTTTCGCCGGGGCGGGTGCGGCGTCATCCCCTGTTGTGCTGAACTGCGGCCGCTGGCGCCAGTCCGAATGCCGTAGCGTAGACTGCGTCACGTGATGGGATGCACCACGATCAAGGGAGAGATTCGATGGCTTCTGGCAATCCGGTCCTGCGACCCAACAGCTTCAGCGGCCTCGCCGTCGGCGGCGAGCGCATGACCATCAACGGCACCATCGGCAAGACCGGCATCCTGCTGGCGTTGCTGGTGATCACCGGCGGCTGGACCTGGCAGCAGTTCGCCACGGTGCTGGCGGCGTCCGGCGCCAACGCGGCGCAGGCGGCGGTCGCGCCGTACATGATCGGTGGCCTGATCATCGGCTTCGTGCTGGCGTTGGTGTCGGTGTTCGCCAAGCGCTGGATCGCGATCACCGCGCCGCTGTATGCGCTGGCCCAGGGTTTCGCGATGGGCGGCATTTCGGCGACCTTCGAGCTGCACTATCCCGGTATCGTGCTGCAGGCGGTGGCGCTCACCGTCGGCACGCTGGCGGTGATGCTGCTGGTCTACCGCAGCGGCCTGATCAAGGTCACCGACAAGCTGCGCATGGGTGTTGTCGCAGCCACTGGCGGCATCATGCTGGTATACCTCGCGGACATGGCGATGGGCTTCTTCGGCGCGCACATCCCGCTGATCAACGGCAGCGGCCCGTTCGGCATCGGCTTC
>JAJYDI010000042.1:0-10919 GCA_021777635.1 Pseudomonadota bacterium | reverse complement strand
GCCGCGTTCAACCTGCTGCTTGATTTCGACATGATCGACCGCGCTGCCGCCGAAGGCGCGCCCCGCAACATGGAGTGGTACGGCGCGTTCGGCCTGATCGTCACCCTGGTCTGGCTGTACCTGGAACTGCTGCGCCTGCTGTCCAAGCTGCAGCGGCGCTGAGCTGCTCGTGCGGCGCGGCTGCGTGAAGCATCAGGCGCCGCTTTCGGTTTGCTGCCGTGATGCGCACGCCCGCGCGCGTGGATCCATCACCCGTCGCCACAGCGGCGGAATCAGCGCCAGTACGAACATCGTCGCGTAGCCGGCGGGCAGTTGCGGGCTGTCGGCGTGGTGCCGCAGCGCGGGGTAACGGCGGCGTGCATGGGCGTGATGGTCGGAGTGTCGCTGCAATTCGAACAGCAGCCAGTTGGTGTAGCGCTGCGCCGCATTCCACGAATGCAGGTGGGTGACGCGTTGATATCGGCCGCAGGCCAGTTCGCGCCGCTGCAGTCCGTAGTGTTCGATGTAATTGATCACCTCCAGCGAGCTGACCGCGATCAGGCCGATGGCAATGAAGCCCAGCAGGCCGCCTGTACCGAGGGTCATGGTCAGTGCTGCGGCGAAGGCCAGCCACAGCAGTCCCCAGCGCAGCAGTTCGTTGTGCCAGGACCACGCCGCCAGGCCGCGCCCCCGCAAGCGCTCGGTTTCGAGACTCCAGGCGGCGCGCGCGTTGCCGATCAGGGCCTGCGGCAGAAAGCGCCACACACTCATGCCCAGCGGCGCCGAGGAACGGTCGAGCGGCGTCGACACATGCACGTGATGGCCGCGCAGGTGCTCGATCTTGAATCCGGGATAGCCGACGCTGGCGAGCAGGATGCCGCCCAGCGCGGGCTCGAAGCGGCCCGGCTTGTGGATCAGTTCGTGGGCGACGTTGATCGCCAACGTGCCGCCGATCACGCCGATGCCCAGCAGCCAGCCCGACAGTCCAAGCGGCCCGAAGGGCAGGGTGACTGCATCGCGCAGATACCACGTCAGCGTGCCCAGCCATAGCGGCACGCAAAGCCAGGTCAGCGCGCGGAAGTACCGCGCGCGTTCGCGTGCCGCGGCCTCGGCGGCATTGGCCGGATTGCGCCGGTCCAGCCCGCAGGCCAGATCGATCAGAGGTACCAGGCCGAACACGAAGATCACCGGAAACCACGCGGCGATACCCAGCGGCAGGCCCAGTCGATGCAGGCCCAGCGCTCCCCAGGGCAGCAGCGCGGTGCCGAAGGCGAGCAGATAGCCTAGATCGTGCGGGCGCAGACGCATGGGCAGGACTCTACGCAGTTCGTGCCTGCCCGCACGCTGCGTTGCGCAACCGGGGCTCGGGTGACGTGGCGGCTCAGATGATGCGCGGCTCCGGCTCCAGTGCGACTCCGAAGCGCTCCCGCACGCCGGTCTGCACCCGCTGCGCCAGCGCCCACAGTTCGCTACCGCGGGCCTGGCCGTGGTTGACGAGCACCAGCGCGTGGCGATTCGAAATGCCTGCATCTCCTTCGCGCAGCCCCTTGAAACCACTGGCCTCGATCAGCCACGCCGCCGACAGCTTGACGTGACGATCCCGGTCCGGCCACTGCGGCAGGTCGGGGTGCTCCTGCTTGAGCGCAGCGGCCAGACTCTCCGGCACCAACGGGTTCTTGAAGAAGCTGCCGGCATTGCCGATGACCGCGGGATCGGGGAGTTTCCGCGTGCGCAGACGCAGTACCGCTTCGGCGACGTGAAAGGGCGCCGGTTGCGTCACGCCCATCATGGCCAGTTCCTCGCGTACGCCGGCGTAGTCGAGTTGCAGCGCATGCACGCGCGGCAGGGCGAGCACCACGGCGGTGATCAGCCAGCGGTCCGGGGTGCGCTTGAAGATCGAATTGCGGTAGGTGAAGTCGCAGACGTCGTGGCTGAGCGTGACCATGGCGCGGGCATCGCGATCCCAGGCCTCGACGGCATGGATGAATCCGCCCACTTCGACGCCGTAGGCGCCGATGTTCTGCAGCGGCGCGGCGCCGACGGTGCCGGGAATCAGGATGAGGTTTTCGAGGCCGGCATAGCCGTGACCCAGCGACCAGCGCACGAAGTCGTCCCAGCGCTCGCCGGCGGCGACGCGGAGCAGTGCGTGCCCGCCGTCGTCATCCAGTACCTCGACGCCGCGCGTCGACATCGCGATGACGGTGCCTTGGTAGTCGCCGGTGAACAGCACATTGCTGCCCTCGCCCAGGGCCAGGACGCGGCTCTCGCGCACGACAGGGAAGCCGAACAGCTGCGGGATGGCCGCGGCGTCGTGCACTTCGGCCAGCAGCGCCGCGCGCGCGGCGACACGCAGGGTGTTGCGTGCGGCCAGCGGCGCATCCTCGACCAGAGTGCAACCACCGAGGTCGATGCGTTCAGGCGTCACGCGGGCGCTCCGGCATGCCGCGGATGGCGTCCACGCATGCGCCGATCAACGCCGGACCGTGGTAGATCATGCCGGTGTAGAACTGCACCAGCGCCGCGCCGGCCGCGATCTTGTCCGCCGCGTCCGCTCCGCGCGTGATGCCGCCAACGCCGATCAGCGGGATTCGGCCGCGCAGCCGCAGTGCCATCTCATGCAGCACCGCGGTGGCGCGCGCCCGCAGCGGCGCTCCGGAGAGGCCGCCGGTCTCGGCGGCGTGGGCCTGTCCGTCAACGGCTGTGCGGTCCAGGGTGGTATTGGTGCAGATCAGTCCGTCGATGCCGCTGTCGAGTACCGTCCGTGCGATGCTGTCCATCGCCGCCGCGTCAAGATCGGGCGCGATCTTCAGCAACAGCGGGGTGTGCTTGGCATGGAGCGCGTCGAGCCGCAATTGCGCCTCGCGCAGCGTGCCCAGCAGGCGCTTCAGCGCCGCATCCGCTTGCAGATCGCGCAGCCCCTCGGTGTTAGGCGAGGACACGTTGACGGTCACGTAGCTGGCGCGCGCGTGCACGCGTTCCAGACAAAACACGTAGTCATCCGCCGCACGCTCATTGGGCGTGTCCTTGTTCTTGCCGATGTTGATGCCGAGCACTCCGGTGTAGCGCGTGCGCTCGAGATTGCGCAGCAGCACATCCACGCCGTCGTTGTTGAACCCGAGGCGGTTGATCACCGCCTCGCGGGCCGGCAGGCGGAACATGCGCGGTTTTGGATTGCCGGGTTGCGGGCGCGGCGTGATGGTGCCGATCTCGATGAAGCCGAAACCCAGCGCCGCCAGCGCGTCGACGTGCGCGCCGTTCTTGTCGAGACCGGCGGCGAGGCCGATCGGGTTGTCGAATCGCAACCCGAACGCCGTGACCGGCAGGGGCTCGGGACGCGAGGCCAGCAGCGGATTGAGGCCGCCGCGGTAGGCCACCTCGATCGCCTTCAGCCCGAGATCGTGCGCGCGCTCGGCGTCGAGGCAGAACAGCAGCGGGCGCGCAAGGCCGTACATGCTCAGAAGTGGCTGGCGAAGAATGCGACGCCGCCGAGCACGAAGAACACCAGCATCAGGACCAGCATCAGGAAGGCCAGATGCACGTAGCCCAGCACCAGGCCGGCGATGGCGAGGCCGTCCCCGTCCAGCGTGCCGGGCGCGGCGCGGCGGATCTCGCCACGGGCGACGTGGCCGCAGGTGATTGCGACCAGCGCGCCGATCAGCGGCAGCATGACCCAGGTGAGGACCCCGAAGACGAGACTGACCACGGCGGTGCTGCTGGTACGCACATAGACGGTATTCATGCGGCGATGCTCCCCTGGCGTGCTGGTGGTCGACGCATTCCCGGCAGCCCCGGCAGCGCCCGCGTCGCAGGGCGTTCCCTGGTGAAAGACGATACGCCAGACGCCATCCTCGCAGCGCCACAGCGAGCTGCGCAGGCTGTGCCGTTCGCGGCCATCGCGCCGCAAGCTGGCGCGGAAGACGACCAGCGCATGCGCCGCATCGAGCGTGCGCACGTGAAAGTCAGTCGCGCATGCCGACTCGAGTCGCGACCCCCGCAGTGCACTCAATACGTCCGCGCGGTCATGACGTCGGCCGCTGCTGCCGAACTCCTCGAAGTCCGCTGCCAGATGTGCGGCCACCGCGCCGATGTCGCCGTGGCACTGCGCATCGAGCATGGCCCGCTCGGCCGCGATCAGCCCACTCGCGATCTCGCCCGCGTCAGCCATGCCGGAATGCTCAGAACTCGAACTTGATGCCCTGCGCCAGCGGCAGTGCGTCGGAGTAGTTGATGGTATTGGTCTGGCGGCGCATGTAGGCGCGCCAGGCGTCCGAGCCGGATTCGCGTCCGCCGCCGGTTTCCTTCTCGCCGCCGAAGGCGCCGCCGATCTCCGCGCCCGAGGTACCGATATTGACGTTGGCGATACCGCAGTCCGAACCGGCTGCCGACAGGAAGCGCTCGGCGGCACGGACATCGTTGGTGAAGATCGACGAGCTGAGGCCCTGCGGCACGCCGTTTTGCAGTGCGATCGCCTCGTCGATGGAGTCGAACGGCATCACGTACAGGATCGGCGCGAAGGTTTCGGTCTGTACGACCGCGTCGCTGTTTTTCAGGCCCGTGACCAGGGTTGGCAGCACGAAATGGCCGGGGCGATCACCGAGCGCTTCGCCGCCGCAGACGATGCGTCCGCCGGCGGCCCTGGCCTGGGCGATCGCGTCCAGATAACGCTGCACGGCGCCGGCATCATTGAGCGGGCCGAGCAGGGTGGTCGGCAGGGTCGGGTCGCCGATGCGCGTCGCCACCTGGCGGTAGGCCGCGGTGAGCGTCTCGAGCACGTTGTCGAAGATCGCTCGATGCACGAACAACCGGCGCGTGGTGGTGCAGCGCTGGCCGGCGGTGCCGACCGCGCCGAACACGATCGCCGGGATCGCCAGCTTCAGGTCGGCCGTCTGGTCGACGATGATCGCGTTGTTGCCGCCGAGTTCGAGCAGCGAGCGGCCGAGGCGGCGCGCGACGCGCTCACCGATCGCACGTCCGACCCGGGTCGAGCCGGTGAAGCTGATCAGTGGGATGCGGTGGTCGTCGACGAAGCGCTCGGCCAGCTCGTGGCCGGCGTCGTTGAACAGGAAGAACAGGTCCGGGAAACCGCCGGCCTTGAGCGCATCGTTGCAGATGCGCAGCGCGGCAATCGCCGACAGCGGCACCTTCGGCGACGGCTTCCAGATGCAGATATCGCCGCAGACCGCGGCCACGAATGCATTCCAGGCCCATACCGCGACCGGGAAATTGAACGCCGAAATGATCCCGACCAGGCCGAGCGGCTGCCACTGCTCGAGCATGCGATGCCCCGGCCGCTCCGACTGCATGCTCAAGCCGTACAGCTGACGCGAAAGGCCCACCGCGAAATCGGCGATGTCGATCATCTCCTGCACTTCGCCATCGCCCTCGGGCTTGATCTTGCCCATCTCCAGCGCGACCAGCGAGCCGAGTGCGTCCTTGTGCAGGCGCAGCGCCTCGGCGCACAAGCGGATCGCCTCGCCGCGCCTCGGCGCCGGCGTCGTGCGCCAGACTCCGAATGCGGCCTGTGCGCGCTCGACGATCAACGCGTAGTCGGCCGCCGAACTGGCGTAAACCGTCGCCAGCACCTCGCCGCTGGCCGGGTTGGCGGGCCTGATCGCGCCGGCATCCGTGGTACCGGACCACTCGCCGTGGCCGAGATAGCCGCCGGAGTGGGTCTCGGCGAAGCCGAGCGCCTTCAGTATCGGGTGGGACATGGAGACTCCTGCGCGGCTGCCGCCGGGATGCCGCGGATCAACGGGTTGGCCGTGAAGTTTAACAGAGGCCAGCGTCGGTCCCGGAGGATGCGGAGCCCGGACCCTGCGGTGCGGCGCGAGGCATGCGCTTGCCTCAGCAACCGGCCGCCGAGGCAGTATGGCGGCGCACGCCGCCGCGCGTGCCTGCGACGGGAGCCGTGCCATGGAGGGTTATGCGAAAATCGGGTTTGTCCACGACCCCGTAGCTCAGCTGGATAGAGCATCCCCCTCCTAAGGGGAAGGTCGCCCGTTCGAATCGGGCCGGGGTCGCCATGCCACAGCCGTGCCCGAATCGTCAGCGTCATGCTGCATGGCGTTGCCGCCGCGGCACCCCGACAATGGAGCCAGACTCATGAACCCACTGATGTACGACGCGTCGGTCAGCGTCTTCAACCGCACGCTCACGGCCCTGTCCGTGATCCTCGACAAGGCCGCGGCGCATGCCGAGGCTCGGGGCTTCGATCCGGCGAACCTGCTCAACGCGCGCCTAGCGCCCGACATGTTCGCTCTGACGCGGCAGGTGCAGATCGCCTGCGACACCGCCAAGGGCGCCAGTGCACGCCTGGCGGGCCTCGAGGTGCCCAAGCACGAGGACAGCGAAGTCACGATCGCCGAACTCAAGACGCGCATCGCGAAGACGCTCGCGTTCGTCAACGGCATCCCGGCCACGGCCTTCGCGGGCAGCGAGGACCGCACCGTGACGCTGCCGATGCGCAAGCAGACGGTCGAGTTCATCGGCCGCACCTACCTGTTCGAGCACGCGCTGCCGAACCTGTTTTTCCACGTCACCACCGCATACGCGATCCTGCGCCACAACGGCGTCGAGATCGGCAAGGGCGATTACCTCGGCCCGCGCTGAGGGGGGACGCGCGGTGGCGCCAAGGACGCGACTTTCGGGAGAACGCCGCACGCTGCGTGCAGGTTCCGCTCAGCGCGCCAGCGAGTGGCGGGCCGCACATCCGATCGACCGCATTGAATCAGGGACCGAATGCGAGATCGATGTCGTAGCGGTTCTTGAGTGTGGCCAACTCGTGCCGGAAAAGTGCAGTCAGCATGCGCGTGCGCCACGAGTTTTGCGGCAGGCGCGGATAGCGGCCCGCAAATACCGTCTGCATGGCAGGCAGCTGCGGCGTGCCGGACAGGCCGAGGTGCGCATAAACGCGCGCCAGCGCCTGATCCGGCTGGTGACGCAGTTGTGCACTGTCCAGCACCAGAACCTGGTCGCCCGGGAAATGGGCGTAGAGCCTGTCCAGCTGGCTCGCGTAATCGCCGCGCGCCCGGTAGGAATGCAAGCGTAGAGGCGACTGCCACGATAGATCATCGCCGTGCCCACGCAGACGCCAGCGTTCCAGCATCAGCGCGGGCCATAGCGGCCAGGTTTCGGTGCCGCGCCCACGCTCCATGTGGTAGTGCGAAAGAGCGCGCGCAACCGGGTGCCGCAACAGAATGATCCAGCGCATGCTCGGCCGATAACGTGCAATGCGCTGGATGGCTTGTGGGAGAAACAGATAGATCGGTGTGGCGTCGCCGTACAGCGCACTGGGGACGGCATCGGCAAACTGCGACGCGTAGAGCCGATCCACTGCGGCGGAGTCGGCCGCATCGTCGAAATCGGGTGCATCGAAGATGTGCGCTTCCTTGCGCGCGGGCAATGCGACCTGCGGATGCAGGGCGAGGAATTCGCCCAGTGCGGTGGTACCCGCTTTTTGCACGCCGCCGATCAGAAAGCTCACACGGGGTGTGCTCATGGCACTGCTGCGCTCAAGCGGTCTGCCACCGTAGCGATTTCGGCATCGCTGTAAAACGTGTGCCAGACGCTCTGCCTCGCCTGCAGGCGGTCCTGCAACCGTCGGGTGCCCTCAATGCGGTAGCGTCTATCTGCGTTGCGATCCGCCAGTGGCGCCGATGTTCCGGCAACGCCCGCGGCGGCGGTCAGCGCCAGCCCGCCACTATCGATGATGTCTTCGTAGCGCAGGATGCGCTCGCGCGACAGATGATCGTGCAGGCGTCGGAAGCACCACTCCAAAATGATCAATTGGCGCGCCAGCGTATTGCTCTCGTCGCCCAGTTGCGCAGCCAGTACCGGGTCGAGACGTTCCGCCATGGGTAGCCGCCCTGTTCCGATGGGCAGATCGATGGCCTGCCACGCCGCGAGCAGTGCGAGCGGGTTGCGCACGATGCCGATGACCGCGTGGCCGCGCGCCAACTCTGGCAACAGCGCCAGAAACGTTCCGTTGTGCTTGATGGCCAGTGTGAACTCGGCGCTCAGCGGCTGCGGGACCGCAATCTCGGCAACAGTAGCGTCCCAGTGCCGCCACTGCGGTGCGTCGACGAAAAAATTGTCCGGCACATGTCCGCCGCGTTGTCGGCTGGGGACCTTGCCACGCGTGAGCGCCGACTCCCTGCAAGCGCTGAAGAAAGCATCGATGACGGCCACGGCCGTGACCGGATCGTTGGCCGGAAGGTCCGCGACCGGCATCGGTTCGGCCAGTGCCACGGTGTCTACACAGGAACCCAGCAGCTGGCAGGCGAGCGTCGTGCCCGCACGCGGAATGCCGGTGAGAATCAGATTGCGGCCGCTCACAACGAGGCCCAGAGTGCGTCGATGCGATCAAGCAAGGCATGCGCCGCGGCGCGCTCGCGTTCCAGGGTAAAGCGCTGGGCCGTGATGCGACCTGCGCCGGCCATCACCGCGCGATGTGCGGCGTTGTGCATGAGATCGATCGCGGCGGTGGCCAAGTCACGCGGTTGCGGATTCGGTACCAGCGCGTTGCGGCCGGATTCGAGGTAGGCGCGGTTGCCGACGGCATCGGGCACGACCACCGCACGGCCGATCGCCATCGCTTCCAGCGCCGGCAGGTAAAAGCCCTCGGTCGTCATCGGCAGCAGCAGGCAGACCGCGTGTTGTGCCAGCAGCCGGCGGTAGTCGGCGCGCGGCAGCGGGCTTTGCAGCAGCGTGTGCGCAACGCCGTGCGCGGCCAGATGCGCCGCCGCCGCCGTGCCCAGCGCCGGCTGCTTGATGGCATCCACCAGGACCGTCTGACGCGCAGGGGCGGCATCCCCCAGAGCGGCCAGCGCGACAACATCGATACCGGCCTCGATCACCTCGATCGGACCGCGTACCCGGCCGCTGGCGCGCAGCGCATCGGCCACCATCGCGCTGACGCAGACTCGCACGGCGGGGCGCGACAGATAGCCGTTCGAAACGTGGCTGGGATCGGCGTGGCGTATCCCCTGAATCAGGTTGATCACGGGCGGAACGGGCGAGGCATCGACGGCGGCCTGCCAATCGTTGCCGGCAAGAAACAGTGCATGCGTCTGTGCGGGTTGCCACTCGACCACAGACGCGATGCCGGCGGCGATCCAGGGATTGTCGTCATCACGCCGCGATTCAGGCGTGAAGTAGATGCTCGCCTGCCAGTTGCGATGGGTGGCCACATGCGTGTACCAGTCGTACACCTTGCCGTGGCCGCCGGTAAAGGCTCGGAAATCGCGATGGAACAGCATGCAGCGGCGCGCGCTCATGGATCGATCCGGATTTCCATCGGTAGTGGAAACAATCCGGTGAAACGGTCGCGGCTGTCGTCGACGACCTCGAACGATATCCATCCTTCCTGGCGTGCCAGCACCTGGGTCTGCTCCAGGCTGGGGGCATCGACAATGCGCAACCGCAGTCGATAGACGCCTTTCTGAAAGCTGGCGCGAAATCGCACGCGCAATTCGACGTGGTCATCACGACGCTCTGCAGGCAAGGCAACCCGCCGTCCGCTGAGCTGCAGTCCCTTGCCGTCCATGATGTCGAGGATCAACTGCGGCGCGCGTACTTGGCGCGTCAGCCGGATGCGTAGCCACACTGAAACCGCGGCGTCGAAACGCAGGCTGGCGTGGCGCGGCGCGTCGTTGATGCTTGCATCCACCACGCAGGCATCGCTGGCGCCATAACCGTGATCGATGCGGGCCATTTCCGTTCCCGCCGCTACGGCGGCAACGCGCTCGCGCAGGCCTTTCTGGTGGATGCGATACAGGTACTCGGTGGTGACATCCTCGGGTGAGCCTCGCATGACGATACGGCCTTTCTCCAGCAGCATCGCTTCACGGCAGAAGGCACGGATCGCGTTGAGGTCGTGGCCGACGAACAGCAGGGTGGTGCCGGTTGACAGGATCTCGTCTATGCGCGCCATCGCGCGGGCCTGGAATTCGGCATCGCCGACCGCCAACGCCTCGTCGACGATCAAAATGTCCGGCTCCATATGCACCTGCACGGCAAACCCCAGCCGAACCACCATGCCGGAACTGTAAGTCTTGACCGGCTGGTCTACATATTCGCCAATGTCGGCAAACGCGAGGATGCGTTCCATCAGCACCTCGGCGCGGGCGCGCGACATTCCTAAAACAGCTGCATTCAGGATCACATTCTCGCGTCCTGTCATCTCCGGGTTAAATCCCGAGCCGAGTTCCAGCAGGGCCGCGATGCGCCCCTTGACCTCCACCGAACCGGTGCTGGGTTGCAATACGCCGGCGATGATCTGCAACAGCGTGCTTTTGCCGCTACCGTTCAGGCCGACAATGCCCAGAGCATGGCCACGAGGCAAATCCAGGCTGATTCCCTCCAGGGCCTTGTGCAATCGCATGCGCTGATCGACCCAGGCCTGGACGCGGCGGGCGATGCGCGGGCACAGGCGTACCGGGAGCCGCGTCAACCGCAGCACTAAGGGCACCAGCAGTCGGCTGCCAGGCGTGGCCCACAACCGGTACACCTTGGAGACGTCCTTCACGCGCACTGCAGGGGCAGGTACCGGATGGTCAGAAGTCATCGCGCGTCTACACAGAACCGGGCGCGCAGCTTAGCCGAACGGCATCATCCACCGCCCGTTCGGCGATGGACCGACCTTGGAATGGCCACCGTCATTTCGGGTCTTTGATGATCAGCCAGACCCATCAGGTACTCTAGAAAGCGGGTTCGGTGACTGTGACGCGGGCCGGAAGCCCGCCTTACGGTGATGCTCGTCGGACTAGAGACTGGCGGGATTGACCAATTGCTTGACGCGGCGGCAGCGGCGACGTGGCAGCGGGTGGTGGCGGTGACGGTGGTGCCGGCGCAGGTGACGTTGCAGCGAGGCGGCTGCCGGATCGAGCTGCGCCTGTATGCGCAGGTGCATTTGGACCAGGCCCTGGCGGGGTGTGCGCCGG
>JAJYDI010000165.1 GCA_021777635.1 Pseudomonadota bacterium | reverse complement strand
GCAGCCGGTTGACCAGGCTCAGCGTGCCCTCGTTTGCGCGTGCCTGCTGCTGTTCGAGAGCGGCGACGCGGTCGGCGAGGCTGGCGCGTTCCTGCGCGCGCGCGGCGGGAACGCCGACGGCGGCCACGAGGGCCGCCGCCAGCAGGCCGATTCCGCAAGGGAAGGCCCGGTTCCGCATGACTTATTTCGCCGTGTAGACGATGTCCACGCGACGGTTCTTGGCCCAGCAGGTCTCGTTGTGCTCGCGGCACACCGGACGCTCTTTGCCATAGCTGACCACGGTAATCTGCCCGGCCGAGGCGCCCAGCGCTTCCAGCGCACTGGCGACGGACTTGGCGCGACGCTCGCCGAGGCCAAGGTTGTACTCGCGGCTGCCGCGCTCGTCGGTGTTGCCCTCGAGGGTCATGCGCGCCTCGGGACGATCCACCAGGTACTTGGCCTGGCAGGCCACGATCTGCTGGAACTGGGGTTTGATGTCAGCCTTGTCGAAATCGAAGTAAATCGAGCGCTGACGCAGGCACGGATCGGTATCCAGATCGGCTGGGGTGTACTTGCCCGATGCGACCGGCGCAGTCGCGACTGGCGGCGGGGGTGGCGGGGTCTTTTCGGGCTGCGGCTTCACGGCCTGCTTGCTGGCGCAGGCGGCCAGGCCGACGCTCAGCAGCGCGGCCAAGGTGATGCGAACGGTCTTGTTCATGGCGGACATCTCGCAGAGTGGAGGTTGATGCGGGGACAACGGTAAAAGGGGTCTCCGGATTCCCGGTTGTTATTCAGTGCTGCCGGTAGGGGCCCCAAGACGGGGACTGTACATCGCCGTTGGCAAGCGAAAGCCGCTGGCGGATGCGTCCGTCATCCGAAACCGAATACAGCACGCCGCGCGTCCCTTCGCTGGCGGCATACAGCAGCATGCTTCCGTTCGGCGCAAAGCTGGGCGACTCGTCCATGGGCCCGGGCGAGATAAAGCGTACCTGATTGCCCAGCTTGCGGTCCATGACCGCAATACGATACACGTTCCCGTTGCCCTGCATCATCGCGAGCTGGCTGGCGTCGTAGTTGATCGCCACATTTGAATTGTATTCGCCCTGGAAGGTAATCCGCGTCGCCCCGCCGCCAGTGAGCGGCTCCTGGTAGAGCTGCGGCTTGCCGGAACGGTCTGAGGTAAAGACGATGCTCTGGCCGTCGGGCATCCAGCGCGGCTCCACATTGATCGACATGCTGTGGGTCAGCTGGGTGAGCTGGCGAGTGGCCAGATCCATCACGTAAATCTCGGGATTGCCGCCAAACGACAGGTTCATGGCCAGCTTCTTGCCGTCGGGGGAGAACGACGGCGCGCCATTGATGCCCTTGCGCGCCGAGATCAGCTGGCGCGCGCCGGTCGCGAGATCCTGCATGTAGACCGCAGAATCGCCATGTTCGAACGAAACATAGGCCAGTTCCTTGCCGTCCGGTGACCAGGCCGGCGACAGCAGCGGCTGGAGCGAGTGCACCACCACCTGCGGGTTGTAGCCGTCGGAATCGGCGACGATCAGCGAGTACTGCAACCCGCTGCCGACACCGACTGCGGTGACGTAGGCGATGCGGGTGTAGAACGCGCCCGGCACACCGATGATCTTCTGGTAGATCTTGTCGGCGATTTGATGCGCGACGCCGCGCAAATCGGCCGGCAACGCGGTATAGGCCAGGCTCAGCAACTGCTGCTGCGTGGTCACGTCCCACAATTCGAAGGCCACACGCACCTTGCCGCCGCTGGTATCGCGTTCGCGGCCGACGACAATGTAGTCCTGTTTGAGCAACTTCCAGGTCGGGAACTTGATCTCGCTGCCGCGCGTCGGCGTCTCGACGATGTCCTGATGACCAAGGGTGCGAAACTTGCCCGAGCGCGCCAAGTCGTTCCGAATCACTTCGGAGACGTCGGTGGCAGGCGGTGCGGCAGCGCTCTCGAAGGCGAACGGCACGACCGTGATCGGAATCGCAGAAGGCACCCCATTGACGATGTCGAGAGTCAGGTTCTGCGCCCGCGCGGTCGGGATGCCAGCCGGCAATACGGCGCATACGGCCGCGACAAGCGCGGCGGCGAAAATCGCTTTCAGGTGGCGAATCATCATTAGTTGTTGACCGTGAAGTTGAGGGTGAGTTCACGCTGAAAGACTTTTTCAAAGCCTTGATAGGGTAGCGGCTGCGCGCGCAGCACGGCGGCCTTGACCGAGCGCCGCACCAGCGGGTCGTAGGGACAGCTGGGCTCGATCTGCACGCGGATCACCTGACCGCCAGGAATCTGCACGATGCGGATCGGGCAGGTCACGCCCTTGGGAACATTGTCGGGGCGCAGCCAGTTCTGGGTGATGGTACTGACCAGGGCCGCCTGATACTGCGCCAGCAGGCTCTGCTCTTGGCTGTTGTTGCCGCTGGTCGCCCGCGGAGCCACCGGAACACTGGCCGCCGGCGCCGGCGCGCTGTTCTTGGCCAGATCCTTCAGTTGCGTCAGCTTCTGCTGTTCGAGCCTGGTCTTGCGGTCAGCCTGCCGGCTCTGGCGCTTGATCTGATCGAGCTCGGCCAGCAGCTTGTCGGCCTGCTGGCGCGCGGCGTCCACCTCGCTCATGCGCTGCCGCTCGCGCTGCTGCTGCTCGTGCCGGACCTGCTCCGCCTTTTGCTGCGCCAGCGCGACCGCGCGCTCCTGATCACGAACGTCGGGACGCTGGGGCGGCGGCGGCA
>JAJYDI010000041.1 GCA_021777635.1 Pseudomonadota bacterium | reverse complement strand
CATTCAGCGAACTCGCGCAGGTAAGCAACGATGTCGTGACGCCCGGCGATGTTGGGCCGGCTCCTGGGCGTGTCGGCCTCATCGAGACCCACGGCGTGGCTTGGGTTTGCGGCACGCCTTTGGCCACAGCTGATCCCCGGCGTGCCTATCGGGACCTGTATGCACGGCTTGCCGGCATGATTGCCCTGCGTCCCGCGGATGCATCAGGCGCAGTACGAGGGGACCCGAGCACGGAAGCGGCCAACGATGCATCGCCGGATCACGTCGTCGACATCGGTGCGCACCGCACGCAGCGGCGCTCCTGGCTCAATGGGGACTTCTGGCGCGGGGCGGGAATCGCGGCGACCCTGGTGCTTGCCATGGGCATTCCGTATACCCGCATGCTGCAGCGCACCGGCGCAGGCGACGAAGACCAGGTCGTGCAGAACCCGGTCGTGGAAATGCGCGGACTCAGCGATCGGAGCCCGGTCGTGCGGTTCGATGTGCATTTCGTCGGCACGGCCACCGTCGCCGAGGTCACGGCCTTGCTTCAGGTGTCGCGCATGCGCATCGCATCAGGCCCCGGACCCGATGGGGCGTACGTCCTGTCGGTGGACGCGGCGAATGCCGCCGCGGCCGAGAAGGCGCTCGAAGGCTCCAGGCTCGTGGTCATCTGGTCGGAGCAAAAGCCGTGAAGCGTCGAGACCTGCTGCGAGGGGGGGCGGCGTGGCTGGGTGCCGAGGCCAGTGGCGCACTCGCGCTTCCTGCGCCGGCCCCGTCCCAGCGAGCCTTGATCATCGGCAACGCCGCGTACCAGCACGTGGGCAGGCTCATCAACCCGGGGCGCGACGCCCGCTTGCTGGCATCGACCCTGAGTCGCCTCGGGGTGGAATGCACTTGCCTGACCGACTGCACCAACGGCCGGATGTCCCAGGCCGTCGACACCTTTGTCGTGGGGCTGCGGCGCGGGCCGGTGGATCTGGCCTGGTTCTATTTCTCGGGCCATGGCGCCTACGTCGGCGGCCACAACGTGATGCTGGGCGTCGATACGGTGGTGAGTTCGCCGGCGGCGCTGCTGGCACAAGGCTTCGATCTTGACGCGCTGCAAGGCATGCTCGAGCAGGCCAGGCCGCGCGCGGCGGTGCTGGTCGAGGACGCCTGCCGCAACGACCCCTTCGTGCAGGCCGGCGTGTCGGCGACGCGGGGGATCCACGCCAACCCCGGCCTGGTGCCGCGCGATTGGGGCGGGACGCTCACCGCGTATTCGACGGCGCCGTATACGCAGGCCATGGATTGGCCCCATCGCCCCAACGGCCCGTACGCGAGTGCCTTGTCGGCCGCGTTGCTCGAACCACGGCGTCGGCCGCTGGAAGACGTGTTTCGCGCGGCTGCAGACGCCGTGTGGCGCAGCACCGATCACCGGCAGCAGCCGGGCTATTACTCGGACTTGCGCGAGGAGGTCTGGGTGCAGGACGATCGCCTTGCGCTGGCTGGCGTAGGCGCGCCCATGCTCGCGGGCGGCGCGGCAGCAGGCCGTGGCGCACGCAGCCCACGATTCAGACAGTACCAGGCGAATGTCCATGTCGCGGCTGCGCTGGGTGGACAGGCCGATTGGGACGCCGAGGTGCAGGCGTTGACCGGTCGGGCAAGCGCCTTGGTGGGCAACGACGCGGCTGCGCGGCGATCGATCGCGCTGGCGCAGCGTCGTGGCGCATCCCTGGGTGTGCAGACGCTGGGGGCGATGCTGCTCGAAACGCGGGGCCCGGCGAGGCGACCGTTGGATCAGGCGCAGTCCCTGTTCCTGCAGGCCGCGCAGCGGGGTTATGTCCCTGCGCAGATCTTCCTCGGCGAACTTGCCTGGCGCCGCGGCGACGACGCGCTGGCCTATACGTGGTTGCACCTGGCGTCGCGAGCCGGGTCGGCGCGTGCTTCGCAGGACTTGATGAACATGCTGCTGGACCAGGCGGGCGCCGCCGGGGCGCCGCAATCGATGGCGGATCTGCATCAACGCATGCAGGCGTTTCAAAAGGCGCAGGCGCAATTGATGCAGGAATTATCCGGGTATCTGCGCAATCTCCATTGATCAGGCGGCAGTACGCGACGTCACCCGCGGCACTTGCTTTTACGGAAGGAAATAATCAATGTCTCTCGATTACGATATCAAATTCGAAAAAATATCCGGCGTATTCCTCGGCCGAGAAGAGTCGACGGCTATGAAGTCGTATAACCAGACGTTCACGGGAACGACGTCGTCCGGGCAATCTGTGACGGTTCACGGTCCAGCGCAAACGTATGCGGTGACCGACGGCGACTTATTACATGTGCGTCTGGACGAGCGCGCGCCGAGCCGCTCAATCGGCCACAAGACGGACATCAGGAACGATCCGGACAACGGCGTGTCGCTTCTCGACGTGCTGGTGCCGCATACGTTCTACGGCGATGATCTCAGGAAGCGTGACGCGGTCGACGTCTGGCTGATGCAGCGCGAATCGGTCGGCCGTTCGATGTTCATGTTTCTGGTGAACAAGTCGCAGCGCTATGCCCGATTGACCACCGAACAAGGGGTGCGCCGCGTCAGTGAACATGTCGCGCGCGGCGCCGCCGGCTGGAGTTTCACCAAAGCCGCCCTGCTGCGTTATCTGGCGTTGGTTGTGCTCTGGGTCATTCTGTCCGCGGGGCCGGATGACTCGGCGTTGTGGAACACCGTCGTGCTGTTGGCCAAGCCGGCGATAATGTTCGTGTTGGCGATCGCGCTGGCCTTGAGGTTGCTCGGCAAAAACGGTATTTTCGCCAGAATCCAGCGTTATACGCGGGTCAGCGACGCCGGAGGCAACGCCATCGCAAAGCTGTTCCTTATTTCCACGATATTCGGCTATATCTTCCTGTTTATGTTCGGCTGGTCGCCGCTGGTGAAGACGCCTCACGTGTACGCACCGTCGGTTTTTCTGTTGGCGGTTCCGCTCACGCTGGGAGCTTATCTGTCGAAGTGGGAGCGTGCGGCCGCCGACCTTGCGCAGCAGTTGAGCCGGAAAATGCTCGCGCTGATCCAGGAGAGTTACGCGGATGACGCAGACCTGCGCGTCATCCAGATGGAGGCCGCGACCTAGCCGGTAATTCGAGATGCCCTACAGCGGGGCGCACCGCCTATCGCAAACGCAAATGGATTCGCGCGCGCCCCGCAGGATTCGATGAGGATTTTTTCAAGATATCTGACGTAAATCGATTGAGAGGCGTCACCACGCTGGGCGAGTATGCGTGAATGCGCACGGGCTGTAATTTTAAATTCTGAACATGAAGGTCTCTGGTGGATTCAAGTGATTCGCATCGGGTCGGCTGGGAATTGTTCATTCTCGTCGTCACGATTTTTTATCTCGTTGTCGAGACATCGTTCAGCGCGGAACTGCTGAACATCGTTGGTCAGCATGCGTCTGTCGCGGATATCGATCACATCGAGCACTGGGGCCGTTGGATTTCCGGATTCGCCGCGGGGCTTCTGGCGTGGACCTTTCTCCCCTACATTCCGCTACGGCGTGCCGTGGCCAAGTCGCTGCTGCTGTTCTCGGTGTTGACGGTGGCAGTGATGGTCGTCGTCTATCGAAGCGAACTCGATCTGGTGCATGCGATGACCGGGGAGTCGAGCGGGCTGCAACGCAAGCTTGCTGTCTATTCGGTATTCGTGCGCAGCGGCCTGCTCAATGGCACGGTGCAACTGGCAGGCATGCCCAGCGACCCAGACATCTACGGGACGCCGGAAGGAAAAACCTTTATCGCGCTCCTGCCACTGCTTGCGCACTCGGATTCAGAGTTGCCAGACAAACTCGAGGGAACGCTTTCCAAACTGGTGGCCAACCAGGTCGATTTGCACATCGGTGGCCCGGGAGGTTATTTCAACAAGGTGTTCCGACCGGCTGCGGATCATATGAACCAAGCTTGGCTAGGATACCGCCGGATGATCGATGGATTGAATCGCGCGTACCGCCGCGCTGAGGCCAACCCTCCTTGGGCAGCGCAGATCAGGCAGAGGGCCGAGCATGATTTCAGCCGCGAGGTGGCCCGGCAGTTCAGCGTCCCAGGTCATGAGGCGAGGATCGACCCCCGCTCGGTTCACGACGAGCGCGATTTTTTCGCAACGCCAGCGATGACCAGATTGTGGGCGCAGGCGCTTGGCGTGAAGGACCCGGGCGTGCTGCTGCCTTCGGCGTCCTTCGTACAGGTCAGGCGTGAAGTCTGGCCGCAGTTCCGTGCCGAGCAGGTCCGGCAGCAACTCGCCGCATTCATGGCCGATGCCGATGCCTACCGTGATGGCGGTTCGCTGGCGCAGCGCGGGCGCGATGCGATGACCCTGGTCTCGGTGCCTGCGATGGCGCTGCTCTTCTCGGTTCTGGGAATGCTCGTACATCTGGGAAAGAGCGCGTTCTACCTGTTCGAGCTCACCGCGAGGCGTCGGGGCGTGACGATCAATGTGTTGCTTGCCATGCTGGTGTCGCTGGCCTCGGCAGTGCTGTTCTGGACACTGAGCAATCCGATTGTCACGGCGCCACTCTACCGGCATCTCCTCGCTGGCTATGCCGGAACCAACCCACTGTGGCCGCCGTGGTCTCTCAGCTGGATCATCCGGGCCGAGCACTTCGTCTATCCGGTTGCCGATTTTTTGAGGAGCGAAGCCCTCAGAGGTTTCACCTTCGGAGTCACGCATGGTTGATCTCAAGAGGTTCGGCCGGCTTGCCGGAATCGTGGCGGCTGCTGTGTGTACAGCCGCCTGCACCAACATGCCGCCGGTACTGTCACCGCAGCCCAACGGCGCGTTTCGGGTCTCGCTGCCGCTCGGTTCGATGCTGGCCAACACGCTGCTGTTCAGCGAGGACGCTCGAATCCCCCTGGCGGGTGGCCAGGTTGTCGTTCTTGAGCACGACAATTTCAAGGGCACGGCCCGATTCCTGTTCCCCGGAGGGAGTTACGTCGCGATGGACGCCTTGCGCCATGCCCGCGTTGTGCAAAGCATGGTCATGTCAGGAGGTCAGACGATGGCTCTGGTCCAAGGCGACCTCGGGGAGCAGCGCGATGTCGAGCTTTCAATCATCATCCAGGGGCACCGCCTGTCATGGGTCGCGTTGGGAGATCCGGGCCAAACGTGGGCCATGCAGCAAGCGAGCGATGGCTCGCCGCGGGTGGTGTTCGAGCAGCAGGGCGCGGCCGATCCGCGCATTCGCATCTTCGACCCGCGCACGCTTCGGATTTCCCCGCCCTATCTGCGCTCGGCCTTGCTTCAAGCGCAGACCCGACGCCCCAGCACCGAGACGCAGCCTCCGCGCCCCAGGCTTGCGCAACGACTGGTGCCGGTTTCCCCCGAACTTGTGGATGCATCGGCTGGCCTGCGATCGCCGGGCCGACGCGTCCCGAACCGCGCGACCAGCGGCACCGCTGGCGTGCAGGCCGACATCATCGTGCTGAATGGCGCGACGCAGGGCGTGCAGTCGGCCGTTGCCGCGGGGCACCAGAGCGTCGCCCCCCAGGAGGTCAACCTGCAATGAATCGACTTCGCCTCGGCCTATTGGTCAGCATGGTCGCGCTTGAGGGATTGGTCCTGGGACGCGGGGCGTTGCCCGACGGCGCGATCCTGCCGGCAGGCCAGGGCGTGCTGGTGGACATTCCGGTGGACGCCGATCTCCTGCCGTTGATCGGCGTGCTTGCGAAGGTGACGCACGACCACGGCATTCACGACGTGATCAAGGGCTCGATCATGGTTCATGGCACCGACTACCCATTCGCCTACGACGGCTTGCTGACGTCCGCGCAGCTCCAGGCGATGCCGGGTCTTGGCGAAGGCGCCTCAGTGGCAATCTGAGCGCAACCCGGTCCTGGGGGCGCTCAACGTGAGGCGAGGTTGAAGTCCTCGCATGCCCGAGAATCGATGCGCCCGGCGTAGCGACGCCCGCGGTCTGTGAAGTGCCCGTGAAGCCCGACCATGACATAGCCGGGCGGATGGACGAGCCAGCGCAGCGGCTGCAACTGCAAGTCCTGGGCGCCGACGAAGTACGCGCCTTCGACGAGATACTCGCCGCTGTGCCTTGCATCGCGCGGATCCCCGAACGCGAATGTTGCGCGCACGCCGATCGCGGGCCCCGAGCGGGTGGGCGACGGTGACGGGTTGACGAATGCGATGGTCAACCGCAGCGGGGTCCGGGTGCGGTTGCAGACATAGCTCCCTTGCCAGCTTTGTCCCGCTTCGATGGTCATCGAAGGGGCATCGGCCAGCGATGCGGCGTGGCTTTCGGGGGCGGCGCCTTGAACTGCGAGCAGCGCGAGCATCATGCCCGCAGCGCGCAAGGGAAATGCGTGGATGGCGAAGCTGCGGCAGACGTGGGACATGCGCATTGCAGCCAAGGAGGCGGCAGACGAACCAGTCCCGAAGTCTACCCGCAGTGATGCGCACGAGCGAGGTTCAGTACCGAACCGATGATGATCTGGTGGCCAACGCCGGGGCCAGCACCTTTGACAACACGCTGGTCTCACGGCGCCTCGACGTCGTCAGGCAGGAGTCGATAAAGCGAGGTGTCCCTCTGTCCGCCAGATCCTCGCTAGAAGGCTGCGTTCCAGTCGACTCCCAGGCCGAGCGCGCGGCTTCCAGACAGTGCGGTGCTGTCGGAGCGCAGCGCGAGAGAAAACCGGCCGTGGCGCAATGCCACGCCGACCGAGCCGAAGCGTGTCTCATAGCTCACTTCGCCATCCCAGCCGGAGCCGAGGTGGCTGCGCAGCGCGAACTGCGGCAGCAGGTAGCCGGCTTGCGCGTCGGCGCTGGCAACGACGGTGCAGCGCGCCAGCGCGACGCTGGCGGCGACGTGGTACATCGGGGTCAGACGCAGTGTGTACGAACGGTAGCCGTTGACACCGCTGATCGCAGGGTTCGAACCGGGGTTGGTATACGGCACGCTCAGGCCGGCGACGTCCTGCACGATCAGCGGCATGCTGGACCAATGGATGCGTGCGCCGAGGTCGTCTGCGGCGAAGCGCACGGCATAGCGGCCGCGGCGCCAGTCGGCACCGAGGTCGATGCCCCAGCCCTGCCCGCTGGGCACGCCTTGCACGGCGGGCGGGATGAACGCGTTGAAGCTGCTGCTGGTGGCCACCGGTTGTGCGGCGCTGTCCCAGCGTGTGCGCAGCCCGTTCAGGCTGCCACCGCCGCCGGCGGTGGACAAGGTGCCTTGCACCGTGTCGTCGAGCAGTCGGCTGGCGCGCAGCAGCGACAGCGATGCGCCCAGGCGCAAGCCGCCTCCGGCCAGCGTGAGTGCGTGCGCGTAGCCGATGCGCACGCCGTGCGCGGTGAAGCCGCGCAGTTGGTAGTCGAGCAGGTAGTTGCGGTTCTGTGATGCGAGCTGGTCGTGCTGGTTCAGCACGTAGGCGTCAACGGTGTCGCGGTTGGCGATTCCGAGCCAGTCCTGTCGATAGAACACGCCGACCTCGACGCCGTGGTTGACGGCGCCGAGATCGACGCGAGCGGCGGCCAGCGCCAGGTCGGCGCCGGCGCGGGTGCGGTAGTCGGTGGGCCAGTTGCTCGAGGCAACCTGGCGCAGCGGCACCATGTCGTCGGCGGCGAAGGCGCCGGCGTGCAGCACCAGGGCGCCGGGCGCCTCAGGCACGGCAGCGGGGTCGAAGACCTGCAGCAGGCTGTTGCCCCAGGCCGACGACCCCGCAACCGCCGCGCAGCACAGCAAGACGCTGGCGATGCGGCGCGACACGAGTTCAGTACACCGACTGGTAGCTGCCGTCGACGTAGCTGACGCGACCTCCGTTCAGGGTGCCGACCCGGTCGGCGCCGTCCTCCACCGCGGTGCTGGCCTGCCCGGGCATCCAGGTGGCGGTGATGCCGTTACCGCCCGTCAGCTGCACCTGGGTCACCTGCGGGTTCGGCTCGTTGGCCGAGGCACTCGCCGACACGCTCAGATTGTCGGCGAGGTCGTCGTAGTTGAGTTGCAGCGAGTCGGCGTAATTGCCCACCGCCGCGTTCCAGCTACGGCCCCAGGTCAGCACCAGCTTCAGGCCCGGGTCAGTCGCACTATCGAATACCTGGCCGGTGAACGAAACCGCGGTGCTGAGGTTGTTGACCGCGCTGGCCGGGGAAGATGGGTTGTAGGCCGTGACGCCGCTGCCCAGGTTCGCACTGGCCTTGAGTTCCCCGTCAAGCAGCGTGTACGGAGTGACGCTCGATCCGCTCTCGGCCACCAGCGTGTTCGATGCGCTGACGTACTGCAGGCCGCCGGTGCTGACGCTGCCGTCGAGCACGACGGGGTTGCCAGTCGGCGACACCGTACCGGCGCTTCCGCTGGTCAGCTGCTGCGGGATCTGCAGCGAACCCTGCAGCGTGTAGTCGAGGGTCTGCAGACTTGCTGCAACTTCAAGCGAATCCTGTGTCGGGTCGACGTGGTTGACCGTGATCGCGCCCATCGCATTCTTGCCGCTGCCGCCGAAATACAACGCCAGGTCAGGGCTGTAGCCGGCGCACGACTTGCGCCCGCTGGTGGTGTCGGCGACCATGTCGGCGATGTTGCCTTGCACCAGGGCCGACCATGTCGGAGCCCCTGTAGGAACCGTCGGCACGACCAGGTCCAGCGCCTGCATCGGTTGCTGGCAGCTGTTGATGGCGGTGTTGCCAACGCCGATCTGGGTGTAGCTGCCCTGCGCGGTCGATGGGTCGAGCTGCCCGTTGGCAATGATTTCCAGCGCCGGATTGCCGTTCGCCGTCGTTTGGTTCAGCGTCAGCGTGCCCGTGAGCCCGGTCGACAGTTTCCAGGTCCACGTGCTGCTGCCTGTCGAGAGGAACGGGCTCGTGTACAGCGTCAGCGTTTCTGTGTTGCTGTTGGGCAGATAACAGGTGAGCTGACCGGCGACGGCGCCGACGGTGTTGCCGCCGTAGTAGTAGCAAGGCAGGTTTGGCGTCGCGCCGGTCACCTGGTCGAGAACCAGGTTGACCATGTCGGCGAGCTCGTGCACGCCGTTGAGGCCCTGGCCGAGCGGTGCCAGCTCGCTGCCGAGTTCCGGCAGCCGCACGTTGAGCACGCCCGTGCCAGCCATCGGGTTGGCATAGGGCAGAACCCCGGTACGCAATGCCGAGAAGAAGGCCTTCGCCGCGCCCACTTCGCTGAGCAGCGGCGACGCGCTGCCGCTGGTGATGGCGGACTGCATGGCCGGCGGCAAGGCGCCCGAGACGGCCTGATAGGCGCTGCTGTCCAGGCCGTCCTCGACGGCCGGGTCGCCTCCGGCGAGGTTCGCCACCGCGGCGCTGGTGACCGCGTTCAGGCTGGTGGCGAAACCGCCCAGCGCTGCGCTGGAAACGATCGAGCTGGAATTGCTGACCGAGCCGGCCAGGATTTGCGCCAGGCTGACGGCCTCACCGTCTGCGCTGGTTTGGTCGTTCTTTGCCAGCAGGGCAAGCGCAGCGAGCTTGGCTTCGACCAGGTCGGATGGTGACGTGCCGCTGAGAGTGTCGGTGGCCGATTTGATCGGGGTCGGCACGGTACTGACGAGGTCGATTCCAGACAGGCCGAACAGCGCGGCCACGGTGCTGTTGGCCTGCACCACCGCGCTGGAACTGGTGCTGGCCGGCAAGGTGCCGTTGGACTGCAGCAGCAGGGCCGCCGCGGCGTTGGTCAGCGGATTCACCGCAACGGTGTTCGAGGCCGAGCTGAACGACGGAATCAGCGCGTACAGCGGCTGGGTCTGGGTGACTTGCCGGCCCAGTGCTTCGTCCCAGTAGGTGCCCCCGGTGACTTTGACGATGAGGGTGCTTCCGGTGTAGCTTGCCGGCACTTGCAGCTGCACTGCGCCGTTGGTCACGGTACCGGTGCCGACGGTGTTGCCGCTGGCGTCGGTCACGCTGACGGTGCCGCTGAAAAAGTAGCCCAGGGTCGGCGTCACGCTCATGGCCAGCGTGCTCGACGGCGGTGTCGTGCCGCCGCCGGCACTGCCTGTCACGCCGCCGCCGCCACCGCCGCCGCCGCAACCCGCCAGCAGCACTGCGCTGCCGAGCGCCAGGGCAAGTGCCGTCATCCGGTGATTCATCATCGTGTTCTTCTCCCTTGCTGTTGCGTGTGTCGAGATGGGTTTCGCGCCGGAGTCGCCTGTGCGAACCGCGGCGCCGAATCTGGCGGATGCGCGCAGACGGACCGTCGCAGCCGGGTAGAAGTTTATCGAATTGGCAAGTTATTCGATACTAAGTGCGTGCCATGGAACGCGCTTCGGCGATGGTCGAATGCGACCGTGCCGTCGCCCAGATCGATCGGTTCGCTTCTGTCGCCTGGGCGCAATGGCCAGCAACGGTGTGCAACGATCAATCACCACAACGCGGCACCCCTCAAGATAGAATCATCGCCTATAAGACGAGGAGCGACACAGCCATCGATCGCACCCGGATCTTCGCGTTCAGGCAACCGCGGCGCCGCGTGGCCGGGGTGACGCGGCGAAGCACATGGCGATGACCGGGGGAGAGACAGTCGTGAAGGCCCGCACAGCCGGCCGAGGCCGATGTTTGCGCAGCACAGTGCGCGCGCTGTCCGTCTGTGTGGCACTGGCGGCCACCCACGTGCATGCCGCGTCGTCGGACGTGGAGCTTCCCACGGTGACCGTCAGCTCGGAAGCGGTGTCGGGGTTTCGCACACCGCCCAGGCATTCCTACCGCATTGCCGGGCAGACCTTGCGCGCGTCTCCGGAGTCGCCGCTGCCGGACGCGATGGCCGCGCAGCTTCCCGGTGCCGCGCTGACCCACGAACAGGGCAACGACTTGCAGCCGACGCTGCGTTTCGGCGGCTTCGCCGCGTCGCCGCTGCTCGGCACCCCGCAGGGGCTGTCGGTGCTGCAGGACGGCGTCCGCATCAACGAGCCGTTCGGCGACACCGTCAACTGGGATCTGGTTCCGACCAACGCGATCCGCTCGATCGCGCTGGTGCCGTTCGCCGATCCGGTGTTCGGCCTGAATACCCTCGGCGGCGCGGTGCTGCTGCGCACCCTGGACGGGCGTGCCGCTCCAGGCGGCAGGGTCGGCTTCGAGGTCGGCAGTTACGGACGCACGGTCGAGCACGCGCGCTTCGGCAGCGTCGCGGGCGACTGGAACACCTTCGTCGCGGTGCGCAACACCCGCGAAGACGGCTTCGCGCCCGACACCGCGAGCAGCAACCGGACCCTGTTCGCGAAGGCCGAACGCGATTCGCGTGGCAATCATCTCGATCTGAGCTATACGTTCGGGCAAAGTCATCTGGCCGGAGCGCAGACCCTTCCGCGCGCCTGGATGAACACCCCGCGCGTTGTCTACACGGCGCCCGACACCATCGACAACCAGCTGAATTTCTTCAACCTCGGCGATACCCAACGGCTTTCGCCGCGCTGGCAGCTGACGGCGCGCGTGTATCTGCGCAACAGCGACCAGAACGGGTTCAACAGCAACCTCAACGGCAGTTACTCAGGCTCCGTGCCGACCCTGGCCGATCCGGTGGCGAACAACGCCGTCGACAGCCTGCACCAGCGTGGGCGGGGCCTCACGCTGGCCGCGCGCAACGACACCGTGCTGCACGGCATGCGCAGCGTGGCCACCGTGGGAATCGACGTCGACCGCGCCGACATCGGTTTCACGCAGGCGCAGCAAGCGGCCACACTGAGCGCGACGCGCACCACGGTGGGAATCGGTCCGTTCAACCAGGCGCGGGTCGATCTCGGCGACCGCAGCAGCGACCAGGCGCTGTACCTGACCGAGCGTTTGTCGGCGACGCGCTGGGCCGACCTCAGCGCAGGCGGCCGCCTCGACGACGCCAGCATCGATCTGCAGGACCGGCTCGGCGGCGCGCTCGGCGGCAGCCATCACTACACGCGCTTCAATCCGAGTGTCGGAGTCGACCTGCACCCCACGCACCGCGCTTCCTACTACCTGCGCTACGCGCAGGGCATGCGCGTTCCGATGCCCGTCGAGCTGACCTGCGCCAGCCCGGCGGCACCGTGCACCTTGCCCAATGTGCTCGTCGCGGACCCGAACCTGCGGCCGGTGATCGCCCATACCGCCCAGGCTGGCGCGGTGTGGCGCCTGCGCGGCATGCGAGTACGGCTCAGCTACACCCACACCCAGCTCGACGACGCGCTGCAATTCGTCAGCCTGGCCAACATGACCCAGGGCTATTTCACCAACATCGCGCAGGAGCTGTTCCGTACCGCCCGGCTGGACGTGCTCGGCGGCAGTGCGCAGTGGCAGTGGAGCGCGTCGTTGAGCCACACCCTGGCCACCTATGCCTCGGGATTCCTCGAGCCAAGCCCGAACAATTCGACCGCGGACGCCAGCGGCAACATCCAGGTCCGGCCCGGTGACCGCCTGCCGAACATCCCGGCCTGGACCGCGACGCTCAGCGCGCAGTTCCGGCCGACCAGGCGCTGGATGCTGCGCGGCCAGATCGAGGCCTTCAGCCAGCGCTATGCGCAAGGCGACGAGAACAACCGGGACGCCAACGGAACCGTACCCGGGTACGCCGTGGTCAACGCCGGTGCCGGCTACCGGGTCGATCGCCACTGGCGCGTCGATCTGTCGGTGGACAATGTGTTCAATCGCGTCTACACCGACTTCGGCCAGCTCGGCAGCAACGCGTTCACCGGCCCGGATCGCGCGTTCAGCAACCAGCCGGCGACCTGGCAGGCGGCGCAGTTCGTCGCCCCGGGGGCGCCGCGCGGAGTCTGGCTCGACGCCAGCTACAGCTGGCTCTGAGCGCCCCCAGGGCCGGGCTGCGCCCAGCCCGTTCCACCTCGCAGCCTGCAGGGCAGCCCGGATTCGGCGGGCGCGTCGCCTGGGTCACTGCACGCTGAAGCGGAACGTCTGCACCACGGTGATCGGCTGGTCGCCGCGGTCCGCGCAGCGATACTGCAGCATGGCCGTGCGCACGGCGTCGTCGAACATCTCGGGCCCCGAAACGATCCGCACCCGGCGCACGCGCCCGTGCACGACCACCGCGCGCGCCGTCACGGTGCCGCCGAGCCCTTCCTCGGCGGCCAGTTCGGGCATGCGCGGGGCGACCTGGCGCGCGCAGACCAGTGCCGCGCGCGGCGGCGCTGCGCGGCGTGGCGCGGCGGCGTGCGGTACCGGGGCTGGCC
>JAJYDI010000164.1 GCA_021777635.1 Pseudomonadota bacterium | reverse complement strand
GGCGGTCCGGCCAGCGATGCGCCGACCTTCCAGGATCCCTGCATCGGCTACTACCCGTCCGCGACCAACACCAATCTGGCCCCGGCGTGCGGTGCGCCGACCGGTGCTACCGCCATTCCGGTGGGCGGCATCACGCCGAGCGGCGTCTCGCAGACCAACGGTGTGGTTTCCGGTTCCAACTATGTGGGCTATACGCTGAAGCCCGAGGCCGGCAAGAGCTTCGACTGGGGCTTCGTCTATGACCCGAGCTGGCTGCCGGGTTTCTCGACCAGTGTGGACCTGTGGCGCATCTACCTGAACAACACGCTGACGCGCATCACCGCGCAGAACGTGGTCAACATCTGCTTCAGCAATCCGACCAGTCCGTTCTGCTCGTTCATCCACCGGTTGGGCAACGGCCAGATCCAGGTCATCAACGAACCCAACGTCAACCTGGGCCGTCTGGATACCTCGGGCGTGGACTTCGGCTTCAAGTACCGGTTGCCGCAGTTCAACGTGTTCGGCGTCGATCCCGGCAATTTCGCCGTCAACTTCGACAGCACGTACATCTCGACCTACAACGACAACGCGGCTCCGGGCACGAGTGTCGCCACGCTGCACAACGCCGGCGTTTACACCAGCCAGTTCGGCAACTTCCCGCGCTGGCGTGCGCTGGGCGCGCTCAACTGGAACCGCGGCGCATGGAATGCCTCGTGGCGCTTGCGCTACATCGGCACGGTCAAGATCGGCAGCGCGGACTTGGCGCAGCACCTTTCGGCCGATGGTGGCATCCCGGGGACGGTGCGTTACCTGCCGTCGGTGATCTACAACGACCTGTCGCTGGGCTACAACATCGCGCCGATCAACACCAAGCTGCAGATCGGCGTGAACAATGCCTTCAACAAGCAGCCGCCGCTGTTCTATCAGAACGTGGTGATCAACGCGAACACCGACGTCAATACCTATGACGTGATCGGCCGCTACTACTGGGCCAGTGCAACCGTCAAGTTCTGATCGCAACGGTTGTTGTGACATCCTTGCCGCGCGGGCTCCCCCGCGCGGCATTTTTTTGGGTGCCTACATCGCATGACTCCATCCGATCTCGATCCCATCGAAACCATCACGGCCCGCCTGCAGGCCGGTCACGTCGATGCGGCGGAGCGGGCGTCACGCGCGCGCCTCGAACGCAATCCCGTGGAGCCCCAGGCCATGCTGCTGCTGGCCGTGGCGCTGGGCATGCAGAACCGGGTCAACGAAGCGCTCTCGCTCTACAAGCGGCTCGTCGAACTGGAACCATCACAGGCTGCGCACTGGAGCAATCTGGCCACGGCGCAACGCGAGATCAACGAGCTGGTCGCGGCGGAGGCGAACTATCGCCACGCGTTGACGCTGCAGCCCGATGATCCAGTGCTGCTGTCCAATCTCGGAGTTCTGCGCTGGCAGCGTGGCGATGCCGTCGAAACGCGCGACCTGATGCTGGCCGCGTTCAAGCTTGATCCGAGCTTGCCGGAACCGCGCATCTACGGTGCACTGGCGAGCTACGAATGTGCCGAGACCTCGGTTGCCGAGAGCCTGCTGGTCGATCATGCGCAGTGGCTGTATCTGGGTCCGTTGCTCGAGCCGGATCTTGCTGCCGCGCTGATGCAATTGGGGCGCACCGAAGAGGCTGAGCAACGACTGCGGGTTCTGCTGCAGCGGCATCCCGAGGCGGCGCCGCTGGCGCGCTTGCGTCTGGCAGCCCTGCTCGAGCGGGTCAATCGGCTCGACGAGGCGGAGGCGATGCTGGCTGCACTGGTCCCGGGGAGTGTCGATCGCGAAGAAGAATCCGCGGCGCGCGCGGCATTGGCGGCGCGCCGGGGTCGCCACGCCGAGGCGGTGAAACTGTATCGATCGCACCTGCAGGACTCTGCGGCCCATGTGAGCCGGTCGCCGCAGTGGTTCGCTTTGGCCAAGGCCTGCGATGCGGCGGGCGACGTGTCGGGCACCATGCAAGCGCTTGCAAGAGCGCACGAATTGCAACTGCGGCACGCGACGCAACTGGTGCCGGAGTTGCTGGCGCCCGGCGCCGAGCCGTTGAATATCGTCAACTACAAGGTCGATGCCCGGTCGCACGCGCGTTGGCTGCAAGACCCCGCAGCGCCACCCGCTGCGAAGTCTCCGATTTTCGTGCTGGGATTCCCGCGCTCGGGGACGACATTGCTGGAGCAGATGCTGGATGCTCACCCGGGTCTTCAGGCGATGGATGAGCGCGCGTTCCTCCAGGACGTCATCGAAGCCATGCAGTCCCGGGGGATGCAATATCCCGACGACCTCGATCGCTTGAGTGAGACTGACCTTGATCACCTGCGTTCGGTCTACTGGAAGCGCGTCGCCGAGATCGTAAGTCTGGCGCCCGATGACCGGCTGGTCGACAAGAACCCATTGAACATGTTGCGCTTGCCGATGATTCACCGGCTGTTTCCGCATGCACGCATCGTGCTGGTGCTGCGGCACCCCTGCGACGTGATACTCAGCAATTTCATGCAGAGCTATCGTGCACCCGCATTCCAGGTTCTGTGTGCTTCGCTGGATCGCCTCGCGCGGGGCTATGTCAACGCCATGCGATTCTGGCTGCATCATGCCGAGCTGTTTCACCCGGCCATACTCGAGCTGCGCTACGAGGACCTGCTCGATGATTTTGCGACCGAGAGCCGGCGTGTCGCGGCGCATCTCGATCTCGGAGATGTCGATGCCATGG
>JAJYDI010000040.1 GCA_021777635.1 Pseudomonadota bacterium | reverse complement strand
CCGATCTGGCCACGGCGGCGGCGTTGTCGAGCAGGGCCAGCAGCAGGTGTTCCACGGTCATGAACTCGTGGTGCTGCTCGCGCGCGTCCTTGTAGCACTGGCCGATGGTGAGCTCGAGATCCTTGCTGAACATGGGAGATGGCCTCCGCTGACCGATGCCGGTGATGTGGGGTCCGCCTACAGCTTTTCCATGGCGCAGAGCAAAGGATGATGATGTACCCGCGCGTAATCGTTGACCTGATTCACCTTGGTCTCGGCCACCTCGCGCGTGAATACGCCGCAAACACCCTTGCCGCGATGGTGGACGTGCAACATCACCTGTACCGCGCGCTCCTGGTTCAGGCCGAAGAATGTGCGCAACACCTCGACCACGAATTCCATCGGCGTGTAATCGTCGTTGAGCAGTACGACCTGGTACATCGCCGGGCGTTCCAGACGGGGCTTTGCCGTCTCGACCGCAAGGCCGTGTTCGAGTTCTTGGTCGCGGTCCGGATTCTGGGCCATTGCGTTTCGTGATCTGGATTGGTTTCGAGTATACGCCGCGGCCACGAGGATGCCGTCGCGGACCAGGGTGAACAAGGTGATGGCACAATCACGTTTTGACAAGGAGTCGCCGGCGCGATGACCAGCAAGCTTTCCGTCGATGGCGTATGGCGGCCGCGCGTGACCGTCGCCACCGTGGTGGCCGACGGCGAGCGCTTTCTGATGGTCGAGGAAGACGTGCACGGCGAACTGCGCCTGAACCAGCCGGCGGGCCATCTGGAAGCCGGCGAGGACCTGGTTGACGCCGCCGTGCGCGAGACCCTCGAGGAGACCGGCTGGGAAGTCGCGCCCGAGCACTTTGTCGGCGTGATGCCTTGGATCAACCCGCGCGCCGGCGACACCACGCTGCGCTTCGTGTTCGCGGCCCGCGCGCTGCGGCACCATCCCGATCGGCCGCTCGACGACGGCATCGCGCGTGCATTGTGGCTGACGCGTGACGAGATCGCCGCGTCGACAGCGCGCCTGCGCACCGCGCTGGTGCTGAAGAGCGTCGACGCCTGGCTGGCCGGGCGGCGCCTGCCGCTGGATGTCATCGCGCGCCTGCGCGATGCGGCGGTGTGAATCCGTGCGCGTGATCGTCGGCCTGTCAGGCGGGGTCGACTCCTCGGTCGCGGCGCTGCTGCTCGCGCGTGCAGGCAATGCGGTCGAAGGCCTGTTCATGCACAACTGGCGCGAGGATGAACGCGCCCCCGGCTGCCGGGCCGAGGACGATCGCCGCGACGCGGTGGCGGTGGCGGGCCGGCTCGGCATCCCGTTTCACGTTCGTGATTTTTCCGCCGAATACTGGGACGACGTGTTTACGCGGTTTCTCGCCGAATACGCCGCCGGCCGCACACCCAATCCGGATGTGCTGTGCAATCGCGAGATCAAGTTCAAGCGTTTCCTCGATGCGGCGTACGCCTTGGGCGCGGAGAAGATCGCCACCGGCCATTACGCGCGGGTGCGCGAGCGGGACGGCCGATACCAGCTTTTGCGCGGTATCGATGGCGCCAAGGACCAGAGCTATTTCCTGCATGCGCTGGCACAGACGCAGCTGGCGGCGACGCTGTTCCCGCTCGGCGAATTGCGCAAGCCCGACGTGCGTCGGCTGGCGCGGGAGGCCGGGCTGTCGAACCACGCCAAGAAGGATTCCACGGGCATCTGCTTCATCGGCGAGCGCGACTTCCGCAGCTTTCTCGCGCGTTATCTTGCGGCACGCCCCGGGCCGATCCGCACGCCCGAAGGGCGCGTGCTCGGCGAGCACTCGGGCATCATGTACTACACCCTCGGCCAGCGGCAGGGCCTGGGTCTGGGCGGCGTGCGCGGTGCGGCCGAGCACCCGTGGTACGTGATCGGCAAGGAAATCGCCACGGATGCCTTGATCGTCGCGCAGGATGAACACTGGCTGCTGTCGCGGCGATTGACGGCCTCGGCCCTGACCTGGGTGGATGGGGCAGCGCCCGCGCCGACATTTCGCTGCTCCGCCAAGACGCGTTATCGCCAGGATGATCAGGCCTGCGAAGTGCATGTCGATACCGTGTCGGCGAGCGTCCGCTTCGATGCTCTCCAGCGTGCGGTGACGCCGGGGCAGGCCGTGGTGTTCTATGACGGCGACCGGTGCCTCGGCGGTGGCACCATAGAGACGACCGACGCCGCATTCGGCGGCCTGGAACCGGAACAATGAACGAAGAACGCGTGCTTGCCCTCGCCGGATTGTTCCAGGCGCTCAGCCTGGTGCGCAGCCTGGCGACCGAGGGCAGCTGCGACGCCAGCGCGCTCGAGACCAGCCTGTCCAGCGTGCTGCGCATCGATGCCGCCAGTACCGCCGAGGTGTTCGGCGGCAGCGGCGGCGTGCGACTGGGTCTGCGCACGCTGCTGGCGCAACTCGACGAGGGTCGCCCGGACACGGCGCTGACGCGCATGGCGCTGACGGTGCTGCGCCTGGAGCGACGTCTGATGGCCCACGCGGATCTGCTGACCCGGCTCCAGGAAGGCCTGCGCGCCGCCCAGCGCCAAGCAGACCATTTCGGCATCACCCACGCCACCGTGGTGGGTCGTCTGGCCGAACTGTATGCCGACACGCTTTCCACGTTGCGGCCGCGCGTGCTGGTCACCGGCAGTCCGCTGCATCTCAATCAGCCGGCCCAGGTCGAGCGTATCCGCGCGTGCTTGCTGGCGGCGGTACGCTCCGCGGTGCTTTGGCGCCAGCTGGGGGGGCGGCCGTGGCGACTGATCCTGCACCGCCGCCAGGTGGCGATGCTCGCGCGCGGCATGCTGGCGCGCGCCTCGCTCGACGTCGGCTGATCCTCGCGGCAGTCCTGCGCCGTCGCCGCCGGCTTGGGCGATAATAAGCGGCTGAGCCGTCCATGCGCGCCCCCGCCCGCTGGGCATGCCTGCCGAATCATCCGGGAGTCAGGAATGAAAGACACTTTTGCGACGCGCGCCATTCTCGAGGTCAACGGGCGGCGCTACGCCCACGCCAGCCTGGCGAAACTGGGCCAGCGCTTCGATCTCGGACGCCTGCCCTACTCGATGAAAATCCTGCTCGAGAACCTGTTGCGTCACGAGGATGGCAGCAACGTCACGGCTCGCGAGATCGAGGCGGTGGCCAACTGGGACCCGAAGAAGGAGCCCGACACCGAGATCGCCTTCATGCCCGCCCGGGTGGTGCTGCAGGACTTCACCGGCGTGCCCTGCGTGGTCGATCTGGCCGCGATGCGCGACGCCATGGTCAAGTTGGGCGGCGACCCGAAGAAGATCAACCCGCTGGTACCGGCCGAGCTGGTGATCGACCACTCGGTGCAGGTGGATGGCTACGGCACCGCGACGGCACTGGAGCAGAACGTCGAGATCGAGTTCCAGCGCAACGGCGAGCGCTACAGCTTCCTGCGCTGGGGCCAGAAGGCGTTCGACAATTTCAAGGTGGTGCCGCCGCGCACCGGCATCGTGCATCAAGTCAATCTGGAGCATCTGGCGCGCGTGGTGATGACGAGCGCCGAGGACGGCACGATGTGGGCCTATCCGGACACGGTGTTCGGCACCGATTCGCATACCACCATGATCAATGGGCTGGGTGTGCTGGGCTGGGGCGTGGGTGGCATCGAGGCCGAAGCGGCGATGCTCGGGCAGGCCTCCTCGATGCTGATTCCGCAGGTGGTCGGATTCAAACTCAACGGCAGGCTGCCGGAGGGAGCGACCGCCACCGACCTGGTGCTGACCGTGACCCAGATGCTGCGCAAGCTGGGCGTGGTTGGCAAGTTCGTCGAGTTCTTCGGCCCCGGCCTCCGGCATCTCGCGCTGGCCGACCGCGCCACCATCGGCAACATGGCGCCGGAGTATGGCGCCACCTGCGGCATCTTCCCGGTCGATCAGGAGGCGCTGAACTACCTGCGGCTGTCGGGCCGCGGCGCCGAGCAGATCGCGCTGGTCGAGGCCTACGCCAAGGCCCAAGGCCTGTGGCATGACGAACACACCCCGCAAGCCGAGTTCAGCGCGACGCTGGAACTGGACCTGGCCACCGTGAGGCCCTCCATGGCCGGGCCCAGGAGACCCCAGGACCGCGTGCTGCTGGGTGACGTGCGCAGGAGTTTCCTCGACGGTCTCAAGCCGCTGACCGCCGGTCGCAAGCCGCGCAACGGCGACGCCGAGCGCTTTGCCGGAGAAGGCGGCGCGAGCGCGGTCGGCAATGCCGCCAATGCCGTGGCCGACGGCAGTGTGCGCGTGGAGAAAGACGGACATACCTTCGAACTGCGCGACGGCGCGGTGGTGATCGCCGCGATCACCTCCTGCACCAACACATCCAACCCGGCGGTGATGCTGGGTGCCGGTCTGCTGGCGAAGAAAGCCGCCGCGCGCGGTCTCAAGCCCAGGCCCTGGGTGAAGACCTCGCTGGCGCCGGGCTCGCTGGTGGTCACCGATTATCTGAAGAAGACCGGCCTGCTGGGCGAACTGGAGAGGCTCGGCTTCTACACCGTGGGTTACGGCTGCACCACCTGCATCGGCAATTCCGGTCCGTTGCCCGCGGCGATCAGCCAGGGCATCGCCGAGGGCGACCTGGTGGCCGCATCGGTACTTTCGGGCAACCGCAACTTCGAGGGCCGCGTGCATCCCGAAGTCAAGATGAACTACCTGGCCTCGCCGCCGCTGGTGGTGGCCTACGCGCTGGCCGGCACGCTCGACATCGATCTCGACCACGATCCCCTCGGCACCGGCACCGACGGCAAGCCGGTGTATCTGCGCGACGTCTGGCCGTCGAATCAGGAGATTTCCGACACCATCGCCGGAGCGGTGACGTCCGAGATGTTCACCCGCAACTACGCCGACGTGTTCAAGGGCGATGCGCGCTGGAACGCGATTCGCTCCGCTGACGGCGATCTCTACCGCTGGGATGATTCGACCTACATCAAGAACCCGCCCTACTTCGAGGGCATGACGATGCAGGCCGGCGCGATCGCCGACATCCACGGCGCGCGCTGCCTCGGCCTGTTCGGCGATTCGATCACCACCGACCACATCTCGCCGGCCGGCAACATCAAGAAGGACTCGCCCGCCGGCCGTTATCTGATGTCCAAGGGCGTCGATCCGAAGGATTTCAACTCCTACGGCTCGCGGCGCGGCAATGACGACGTGATGGTGCGTGGCACCTTCGCCAACATCCGCATCCGCAACCGCATGCTCGACGGTATCGAGGGCGGTTATACCTCGCACGTGCCCAGTGGTCAGCAGCTGGCGATCTATGACGCTGCCATGCGTTACAAGCAGGAAGGCACGCCGCTGGTGGTGATCGCCGGCAAGGAGTACGGCACCGGCTCGTCGCGCGACTGGGCGGCCAAGGGGACCCTGCTGCTGGGTGTGCGCGCGGTGATCGCCGAGAGCTTCGAGCGTATCCACCGCTCCAATCTGGTGGGCATGGGCGTATTGCCTCTGGCGTTCAGGGATGGCGATAGCGCGCAGTCTCTGGGGCTGACCGGCAGGGAGTCCTTCGACATCGCCGGGCTCGAGGATGGCGAGGCCCGCGAGGCGGTGGTCATCGTCCGCGGCGAGGCCGGCGAGAAGCGCTTCACCGTCAGGGTGCTGCTGCTGACCCCGAAGGAGCGCGAGTTCTACCGTCACGGCGGCATCCTGCCTTACGTGCTGCGGCAGCTGGCGGCACAACAAGCGGCCTGAACCGTACGGGCGTGAACGCCGGACGGCGCCTCGCTACGGGATGTCATCGGGAGGCACCGCGCGGTCTGCCGCCGAAGCGGCGGCTTCGGCCGCGCGCCGACTTGCCTCAGTGCTACAGGCGCCGATGCACGCGATAGGACCCGATGTCGTGCACCGGAGTCTCGCTGCGCAGTCCGCTGACCTGGGCGCGCACCTCGGCATAGTCGCGCAGGTGGTCACGCATCCACGCCCGCGCGACCGGGCCGAGCAGGGCATCGACCTTCTGTGCCGGCATTTGCAGTTGGCCGGACGCGGCGTCGCGCTTCCATGGCTCGCGTTCGGGATCGGTGATGAGGCTGGCTGGCTGGCTGCGGCAGCAGTGGCAGCGAGGCATCCAGGCCGAGGAACGCCCGGATCCGATGCCAGCCCGGCTGCGGGCGCGCGGCCAGGTCCTCCAGACAGAGCAGCAGATGGCGCGGACTGTCGCGACAGGCCAGATGCATCTCGATCGAGCGGTTCCAGCGGCGTGCCCACACGGCCAGTCCACCGCTGAAATCATGCGTGGGCTGGTGCAGGTCGCCATCCATGATCGACGCCATGACGTCGGCACCGTTGCGCAGCACGTGAATGAAGAGCGCATCCGGAATCTGCCGCGCAATCTCATCAATGTACATCAGGTGGCTGGGCGTCTTTTCCACCCACAGCGACGCTCCGCTGAGCCGGGCGCAACCATCGAGCAGGTCGACATAGCGGCGCACGCAGGCTGCGGGCGTCAACGGCGAGGCGGCGTGCTTTCGGCCAGCCAGCATGCGTTCCAGGCGGCGCAGCCGCCGCCGACCGGACGAGCGGGCAAGGCCCATGCGGTGGTACCAATGATGCTCGCCGTGTGCGCCGAGGTCGCCCCAGCGGCGACGGATGCCGCCGTAGAGCGACTCGAAGTAGCCGGTCTCGGGGAACGAATGCACGGCGGGATGGCGCGCGATCAGCGCCTGCACGACGGTGGTGCCCGAACGCGGGCAGCCGACGATGAAAACTCGCTGCGGATCCGCCATCAGGGTGCTACTCGCGGGGCGCGACCGGGGTCGCAGATGCGTCCGTGATCGACCGAAGCCTGCGCGGACGCAACGACTATAGACACGCAGGCGCGTGCGCGGTGGACGCGAATCTTGCGGAATGTAACGCTTGGTAAGGAACCCGGCGGAGGGCAAGGGCGGCGATTACGGCGGGCATCGCGCGCCGATGCGGTCGGGGCGAATCGCGGGATGACGCTGGCGCAACGGATCGGGTCCATACCGCGGACAACGGGCGTCGAACGCCGCGGTTGACCTCGTGCCGCAAGGAACCCGCATCGTCACGGAGGCGATGCGGGTGGACGAGAGGCGGCGAGCGCGGCCGCAGCCGCTGACTCGCGTCGCTCAGCTGCGGCGGATCAGTGGCTGATGGCCGCAGCGTAGAACGTCTCGAGATCCTTGTGCAGCGATTTCAGCGCGTCCGGATTGAGATAGATCATGTGCCCGGACGGGTAGTAACCGAAGCTGAGATGGCTGCGCAGTGCCGGCTCGAGCATCATGTGGTCGAGATCGAATTCGGTGGCGTGAAACGGCGTGGCCAGGTCGAAGTAGCCGTTGGCGGAGAACACGCGCAGATGCGGGTTCTGGCGCATCGCCGCGCCGAGATCGCCGACCACGTAGGGCAGCGGCAGCGGCCAGCCGCCGTCCCCCGGCACGCGATGCTTCCAGTCCCAGCTGCGGATGATCTTGTCGTTCATCACCGCATAGGGCACGTCGGACTTGTACTTGAGTACGTTGGTGACATACCAGTTGAAAGCCGCCGTGTAGGCCGGAGTGATGAACGCGTCCGAGGGATCGAAGTCGGGCGTGGCCGAGATCGAGTTGATGTTGTATCCGGCATAGCGGCCATCGTAACGGCCGATGCTCTCGCGCTCGGGCAGCATCAGCTCCTTGCGGAAGTTGCTGGCCTCGATGCGCAGGTTGGCGCGCTCGATGTAGTTCACCGGCAGGCCGGTATAGGCATGCAGCTTCTGCGCGATGGCATCCGCCTCGGCTTTCGGCAGGTTCTCGCCCTGCGCGAGGGCGCGTGCATAGTCGGTATCGGCGAAGTGGCGCACCTGGTCGAGGAAGGCCGCCAGGTCGGCGGGCTTGCTGGGCAGCTTGTCGTGATACCAGGCGATCGCCGCATACGTTGGCAGATACAGCTCGTACTTGGCGTCCTGGCCGGGCATCAGCAGGCCGTAGTTGAGGATCGACGATTGCAGCACGACGCCGTTGAGGGCGATGCCGTGCTCCTGGAGATACTCGGCCAGTGCCGCCGAGCGCGTGGTGCCGTAGCTTTCGCCGTAGAGGAATTTGGGCGAATTCCAGCGGTTGTTGACGGTGATGTAGCGCTGGATGAAATCGCCGAACGAGCGCACGTCCTCGTCCACGCCCCAGAAATCCTTGTCCTTGCCGGTGCCGACGATGCTGCTGTAGCCGGTGCCGACTGCATCGATGAAGACCAGATCCGTGCGGTCAAGGATGCTTTGGTGATTGGCCACCAGATCGTAGGGCGGCGGCGGGGTCGCCGCGCCGTCGCCGACCACCACGCGCATCGGGCCAAACGCACCCATGTGCAGCCAGATCGACGAGGAGCCGGGCCCCCCGTTGTAGAGGAAGGTGACCGGCCGCGCAGCCATGTTTTTCTCGCCGTCACGCGTATAGGCGACATAGAACATGCTCGCCACCGGCAGGCCCTTGTCGTTGCGGATCAGCAGGGTGCCGGCGGTGGCGGTGTAACGGATGTCCTGGCCGTTGATCGTGACGTTGCCATGCGTCACGACCGAATGCTCTTTCGGTATCTGCGCCGTGGCGGTTTCCTTTTGTGCCGCGGCCTGGCCGGCAGCGGCGTCCGCGGCGTGCAGCAATGGGGACGAGGCGGCAAGCAAGGCGGCAATCGACAGCGCAAGCAGCGTATGTTTCACAGGAACCCTCCTGGGTGTCGCAACGGGCAACGCCACAGCGGGCGCCGGAAGCAGTTAGAGCGGGGCGCGTCGCGGTGGTTCCGTGCCTAGGTCATAGGTCATGCCCCGAAGCCTGCGTGGCCGGTCGCGGGGCAGCTTGAGGCGCAGCCTTGCTGCACGCTGCGGCGCTATGCTCCAATCAAGAACGCGCCAGGGCGCTGCGTCACCGTCGCGCTCCACACTTCGAGGGGAAGGACAAACGTCCATGAGCAACGAGCGTCCGTGGCTGGAGCACTATCCTGCCGGCGTGCCGAAGGAGGTCGACCTCGGCGCCTACTCCTCGATCAACGCGGTACTCGACGAAGCCTTCGAACGCTTCCGCGATCGTCCGGCATTCGCCAACTTCGGCCACACGCTGAGCTATGCCGAGGTGGATCGCCTCAGCCGTCAGTTCGCCGGTTACCTGAGCGGCGAATTGAAGCTGGCCAGGGGCGATCGCATCGCGATCATGCTGCCCAACGTGCTGCAGTATCCGATCGCTCTGTTCGGCGCGCTGCGTGCCGGGCTGACGGTGGTCAACACCAATCCGATGTACACCGCACGCGAGCTCAGGCACCAGCTGAGCGACTCCGGCGCGACCGCCATCGTGGTCCTGGACAATTTCGCCTCGGTCTTGCAGGAGGTGCTGCCCGAGACGCCGATCAGGCATGTCATCACCACGGGCATCGGCGACATGCTGGGCGCGATCAAGGGCGCGCTGATGAATGCGGTGGTCAAGCACGTCAAGAAGATGGTGCCGCCCTACCACATCGATGGCGCGGTGCGCTTCGGCGACGCGCTGGCGCGCGGCTGGCGCCAGTCGACGCCGCGGCTGGTGCTGGGCCTCGACGACATTGCCTTCCTGCAGTACACCGGCGGTACCACCGGCGTCGCCAAGGGCGCCATGCTCACCCACCGCAACATGGTCGCCAACATGCTGCAGGCGTCGCTGTGGATGGGCGACGCCATCCGTCCCGGCGAAGAGGTGATCATCACCGCCCTGCCGCTGTACCACATCTTTGCGTTGACGGCCAACTGCTTCACCTTCATCAAGTCGGGCGGACTCAACGTGCTCATCACCAACCCGCGCGACATGCCCGGCTTCGTCAAGGAACTGGCCAAGACGCGCTTCACCGCGATCACCGGCGTCAACACCCTGTTCAATGGACTGATTCATGCGCCTGGCTTCGCGCAGCTTGATTTTTCGCGGCTGCGCACGACCCTCGGCGGAGGCATGTCGGTGCAGCGCGCAGTGGCGGAGAAGTGGAAGCAGATGACCGGCTGCACGCTGGCGGAGGCCTACGGCCTGACCGAGACATCACCTGCTGTCTGCATCAACCCGCTCGATCTCAAGGAGTACAACGGCTCGATCGGGTTGCCGGTGCCCTCGACCACGGTCTGCATCCAGGACGAGGCCGGGCAGTTGCTGGCCACGGGCCAGATCGGCGAACTGTGCGTGAAAGGCCCGCAGGTGATGAAGGGTTACTGGAACCGGCCCGACGAGACCGCCAAGGTCATGGACGGCAACGGCTGGTTGCACACGGGCGACATCGCGCGCATGGACGAGCGCGGCTACTTTTTCATCGTCGACCGCAAGAAGGACATGATTCTGGTGTCGGGCTTCAACGTCTACCCGAACGAGATCGAGGATGTGGTCGCGCTGCATCCGGGCGTGCTGGAGGTGGCCGCGGTCGGGGTGCCGGACGAAAAATCGGGGGAGGCGGTCAAGCTGTTCGTGGTGCGCAAGGACCCGGGCCTGACCGAGGCCGAGCTGCGGCGGCATTGCGAGGAGAACCTGACCGGCTACAAGCGGCCGAAGACCATCGAGTTCCGCGACAGCCTGCCGAAAAGCAACGTCGGAAAGATCCTGCGCCGCGAATTGCGCGAGTCGGCGGCGCGCTGAGCACGCGCGGAATCAGGCACTCAGCGCCATGTCGTCCCAGGGCTCGAGCCGGTCGGCGTGGCCGCCCAGCAGGTTCCACAGCGGCACCTGCTTGTCCTCGGGGATGCGCGCGTAGGCGAAACACACATGGCCGTGGGTGACGCGCGCCACGGTGGCTTCGACATTGATGTGCAACCCGGCCTCGAACAGCATGTCGAGCACCCACAGCTGGCCCGATTCGCCATCCCAGCCCTGCGGTCGCCGCAGCCGCACCCCGGTGGCGGAAATGTCCTCGATTTCACTGGACAGGCTCTCGCCGCCGCGGTTCATCAGCACGGTGGTGTCGAGTTGTTTGCGTGCGTGACGCAGTCCCTGTACGGACATGGTGTGCTCCCGATCCGACGTTGTTGCCGGCACCGCCATGGAACCGGCTCCTGCGGCGGTGCCATCGAACTGTGTCAAGCAAATCGCGGGCCAGCGGCAACAATCGTGCTGGCCGGGCCCAGCGGCACAGGCGGTGGGCCCGACTGCCGGCGCCATGGGGCGCGCCGGATCGCCCCCGCGCGGCAAGCCCTGACCCAGCGCGTCCATCACGGCCGGCCTTGGCCGACGCTGGACAGATGTGGCGCGGGGTCTTAGTCTTGGACCGTCGGGTGGGGTTGCGGTCGGCGAGATGCCGTCCGCGTCAGTGTCATGCCGTTGCCCTGAACGAGCCTTGCGGCGCCCCCGGGGCAAGTGCCCGGCCCTACCGGGATCGCGCGCGGCGCCGGATCAGCGCCACCGCCGGCTGCCTCGCCCCGAATGTTCGCAGGACACGCTGAGCCAGGCCGCGGCGCGCGGCTGTCGTCACGTGAGTGCCGTATGCATTCCGAGCCTTCCGAGGCCGCCCCGGCGAATGCGCCGCAAGGTGTTTTCGGACCGATACCGCAGCAACAGGAAATGCCGCTCGCCTTGGTGCGTGGGCTGCCATTGCTGCAGATGCCGCAGGATCTGTATATCCCGCCGGATGCGCTCGAGGTCATCCTCGAGGCGTTCGAGGGGCCGCTGGATCTGCTGCTGTACCTGATCCGGCGGCAGAATCTGGACATTCTCGACATTCCGATCGCCGAGATCACCCGGCAGTACATGGACTACATCGGGCTGATGCACGAGATGCGGCTGGAGCTGGCCGCCGAATATCTGGTCATGGCGGCCATTCTGGCCGAGATCAAGTCGCGGCTGCTGCTGCCCCGTCCGCCTGCCGCCGAGGGCGTCGAGGATGACCCGCGCGCTGAACTGATACGCCGGTTGCAGGAGTACGAACGCTTTCAGAAGGCCGCTGCCGACATTGATGCTCTGCCGCGGATGGAGCGCGACACCGCGCTGGCGCAGGCCGGGGTGACCGATCGGGTGGTCGTGCGTCTGCCGCCACCGGTCGATCTGCGCGAACTGCTGCTGGCGCTGCGGGACGTCCTGCGTCGGGCCGACTTGTCGGGCCATCACGCGGTGCGCCGCGACGCGCTGTCGGTGCGCCAGCGCATGGGCGAAGTGCTGAAGTCGCTCCAGGACGGCGCCTTTCATGCGTTCCAGACGCTGTTCGAGCCGGGCGAAGGGCGACTGGGCGTGGTGGTCAGCTTTCTCGCGATGCTCGAGCTGGCCAAGGAAATGCTGGTGGAAATCGTGCAGGAGGCGCCGCTGGCGCCGATCTACCTCAAGGTGCGCATTGCCGTATCCGAATGAATCCATGGACAAAGCCAACCTGAAACGCATACTCGAGGCCGCCCTGCTGGCCTCACCGCATCCGCTCTCGCTGCCGCAGCTCGGCGCGTTGTTCGGCGACGCCGACCAGCCAGGCCCCGATGCCATCGCGCAGGCCATCGAGGCGCTGGCCGGCGATGCCGAGCACCGGGGCGTGGCCTTGGTCGAGGTCGCTTCGGGCTTCCGCTACCAGGTGCGCGCCGACGTTCACCCCTGGGTGGCCCGGCTGTGGAGCGAGCGTCCCGGCAAATACTCGCGCGCACTGCTCGAGACGCTGGCGCTGATCGCCTACCGGCAGCCGATCACGCGCCCCGAGATCGAACAGATCCGCGGTGTGGTGGTGTCCAGCAACATCATCCGCACGCTCGAGGAGCGCGAGTGGATCCGCGTCGTCGGCCATCGCGACCTGCCCGGGCGGCCGGCGCTGTTCGCGACCACCAGGTCCTTCCTGGACTACTTCAATCTGCGCTCGCTCGATGAGCTGCCGCCGCTGGCCGACATCCGCGACCTCGACGAGATGCTTCCGCAATTCGACTTCGCGACCGTGCCGGCGCGTGCCGACGGCGGCCCGGCCGTTGCCGTGGCTGATGCGTCACCCTCCCCCGCCACCGCCGTCGAGGCGGAGGCCTTCGCGGATGCCCCCGAGGGCACCGCTCCTGCACCACCCGAGGAGTTTCGCGCATGACTGCGCCCACCCGTACCCTGCTTACCCTCAAGCGCGAGCGCGACGCGGAGTCCGCCGCGCTCGAAGAGCGCCTGCACAAGGTGCTCGCCAACGCCGGTCTCGGCTCGCGCCGCCTGCTCGAGCAGCGCATCGAAGCCGGCGAGATCAGCGTCAACGGCAGCCCGGCCGGCATCG
>JAJYDI010000163.1 GCA_021777635.1 Pseudomonadota bacterium | reverse complement strand
CGCGGCGCAAGGGGCGCGCCTGGAAGCCGCGCGTCGACTGCTGCCTGGCCCGTTGGCCCTGACCGAGATCGCCGCGCACTGCGGCTCCCGCAACGTATGCGTCGTGACCGATGCGCCATGCAGCGGTGGAGCGCCTGGAGGTACCCATGAACACGAACACCTCGAACAAGCATGTTGGCTTTGCCCTGTCGCTGGTGGCCGCAGCCCTCCTTGCCGGATGCGGCGGTGGCGGAGGCCAGCCTCCCACGCCTGTGCCAGGCAACGATGCCGTCAACCAGCTCGCCGGCGTAGCCACGGGCGCGGCGAAGCAGGGTGCACAGACCGCCCAGAAGGCGATCGGCACGCACGAAGGCGGTGTCGACGGCAGCGGCAATGGCAAGCAGTCGACCCGACCGGACGGTGGCAAGCAGGGCGCGCAGACGACCGGACCGGACGGCGGCAACCAGGTCGGCCAGCAGACGATCGGCACGCACGAGGGCGGTGTCGACGGCCGTGGCAACGGCAAGCAGACGACCGGACCGGACGGTGGCAAGCAGGGCGCGCAGTCGACCGGGCAGGATGGTGTCAACACGAACAAACAGCAGCCCGGGTCGAACGTTGGCAAGCAGGGCAAGCAGGGCAAGCAGGGCAAGCAGGGCAAGCAGTCGACCGGGAACAAGCCCACTATCCAGCCGCAAGTCGCCGACCGCCCCGAATTCGGCCGGGATCTGAAGCTGCCGCCAGTTGCCGAGGTCATGCCGCTGGCGACAGCCGCAACGCTCGGTCCAAAGTCGAAGCGCGCGCCTTACATCGTCCCGCTGGCCAATGCCATGCTGCAGGTCGTCGTGCACGACCGCGAATACGCGGCGCGCCTGGCGTTGCCCAGCGGCAGGCTCAGCTCACTCCCGACATTGAAGGGTTACAGCCCCGGCCCAAGTGTCTTCACGGACTTCTATCGGCATTACGCTGACCAGAAGATCGATCGCACGCGATATCAGCGGAAGATGATCAATGTGCTGGACCAGCTTCCACCTTTCGACGCGATCGAGCCTTTCGATGAGCGCCCATCCGAGGATGACAGGCGCGCGGAATTGGCGCGGTTGGAGCACGTGATGGGGGCGCAGGGGCTCGACTTGCCCTTCAGGCGCATTGGGCCGGACAGTCTTAGTTCTTCCGCTGGCGCGGAGACGGTGAAAAAGCTCGCGGGCGCGGTCCAGGACATGCTTCAGCAGCTGCGGGCGCAGCCTTCCGGGAGCAAGATCGTGTTCGGCAACCCAAATCCCAACGCGGCTCCGCTGGAAGTGAAGGCGGTGACGCGCGCATTCGTGCTGGCGGTCCCGCTGTCATTCGCGGGACTCCCAGAACCCGATCGGATCGAGTCCTTTGTCGTCCGCACCCCAACCGGCAGCTATGCCACGTTCATCAACGTGTCGGCCCCCGACGGCAGGCGGCATTGGACAGTGGCCGTCGAGGGCGACGTGCACCAATTGACTGCCGCCGTGGACGACGCGATCGAGGCCCTTTATCCAGAAGAAGATGATCTCGCTGCGCGGCGCGTGCCCGCCGGCATCGTGATGGTCGTCTACCGCCTCTGAGGGCCCCCAGAGCCAGGTCACCGCGGCAACCCCCGGCGGCATGCGGGGGCTCGCGGATCACGGCCCGGGGATGAACTCGGCGTCGTCGCCGAGCGGCAGTTTCATGCGCTGCGCGCGCCAGTCCGCGGCGGCCTGCTCGAGCCTGGCCCTGGACGACGCGACGAAGTTCCACAGCAGGTAACGTTCGCCGACCGGCTCGCCGCCGAGCACCATCAGCTGCGACGGCGCGGCGGCGACCACGTCGACCGCGTCGCGCCCGTCGAGCACGGCCATCTGGCCGGCGCGAAGCGCGGCGCCGTCGAGCTCGACCGCGCCGCTGACGCAATAGACCGCACGCTCGGTGTAGTCCGCGCCGACCGCGTAGCGCGCCCCGGCGTCCATCTGCCAATGTTGGTAGCTCAGCGGCGAATGGGTCGGCACCGCGGCCTTCAAGCCGTCGGCCGCGCCGGCGATGAGCCGTCCGCGTACGCCGTGCTCGTTCCACTGCGGCAGATCGTCGCCCTCGTGGTGGTGGAACGACGGCGCGGTCTCCTCGGCCTCGTCCGGCAGCGCCACCCAGGCCTGGATGCCGTGCATCAGCGCGCCGTGGGCGCGCGCGTACTCGAGGCGCTCGCTGTGGGTGATGCCGCGGCCGGCGACCATCCAGTTGACTTCGCCCGGGCGTATCTCCTGCCGGCAGCCCAGGCTGTCGCGGTGCGTGAGCTGGCCGCTGTACAGATAGGTCACGGTGGCCAGGCCGATATGCGGGTGCGGGCGCACGTCGAGCTGGCGCGGAATCCCCGGGGCCAGTTCGACCGGGCCGAGGTGGTCGAAGAAGATGAAGGGGCCGACCATGCGCCGCGCGCGAAACGGCAGCACCCGGCCGACTTCGAAGCCGCCGCCGAGGTCGTGCGGGCGTTTGTCGATGATGCGTTCGATGGCCATGGTGTCCTCCCCTTGAAGCAAGTCAAACTTTGTGCGCTGCAGCTCGACTATTCTCGCCCGATCCTGCCTCCTATATTTGGAAAAGACGATGAAAGCCTGGCATTCGGCGCTGTTGTGTTTCCTGCTGTCGCTGTTCTCGAGCGCCGCGCTGGCCGCCGCCGCGCCCGGCGGCGATCTTGTTCACGGCAAGGTCGTTGCAGTCAAGAACGCCGGCGGCTACACCTATCTGCAGCTCGATAC
>JAJYDI010000039.1 GCA_021777635.1 Pseudomonadota bacterium | reverse complement strand
TCGCTGGCGGCGTACGCCGGAAGGGCTGGAATTCGCGGTCAGCGACACCGGCTACGGCATCCCGGCCAGTCACCAGGCGCGCTTGACGGAACGCTTCTACCGGGTCTCGTCCAGCCGCTCGCGCGAGACCGGCGGCACCGGGTTGGGGCTTTCGATCGTCAAGCACGTGCTCAACCTGCACCAGGGCCGACTGACGGTCGCAAGCGAACCCGGGCGCGGTTCGACGTTCAGCGCGGTCTTCGGCAGCGAACGCGCGCGCGCGCCCGGCGTCGAGGAGGCCTGAGCCGGCGCCGGTTGCCGCGCGCGCGCGCTACCGCCATGCTCAGCGCCCCGCAGGATTGCAACCGATGACCCAGGCCCCCGACCTCGACCGTCCCGAGCTGTTTCTCAACCGCGAGCTGGCGGCACTCGAATTCAATTTTCGCGTGCTGGCGCAGGCGCGCGACCCGCGCATGCCGCTGCTGGAGCGGCTGCGCTTCCTGTGCATCGCCAATACCAACCTCGATGAATACTTCGAGGTGCGCGTCGCGGTCCTCAAGCAGCATCTGGCCTTCGGTGATGCCCGCCCCGGCGCCGACGGCCTGGCACCCAGCGAGGTGCTGACGCGCATCCGCGAGCGCGCACTGGAGCTGGTGCGCGAGCAGTACATGACCTGGTCGGACGAGCTGCAGCCGGCGCTGGCCGAGGAAGGCATCCGCTTCCTGACCCGCGACAAATGGACGGCCAGGCAGAAGCGCTGGCTGCAAGGCTACTTCCAGAACGAGATCCTGCCGGTCCTGTCCCCGCTGGGGCTGGATCCGGCGCATCCGTTCCCGCGCATCCTCAACAAGAGTCTCAACATCGCCGTCGTGCTCGAAGGCCGCGATGCCTTCGGTCATGCCGGCCACATGGCACTGGTGCGCGCGCCGCGCTCGCTGCCGCGGCTGATCCGCCTGCCCTCGCAGGTGTCGCAGTCGCCCCACGAGTTCATCTTCCTGGCCGGCCTGCTGCAACAGTTCGCCGACGAGATGTTTCCCGGCTTCCGGGTGCAGGGCTCCTACCAGTTCCGGGTCACCCGCAACAGCGAACTGACCATCGAGGAGGAGGAGGTCGAGAACCTGGCCAACGCGCTGACCGAGGAGCTGATCGGACGCGGCTATGCGCGCCCGGTGCGCCTGGAGATCGCCGAGAACTGCCCCAAGGCGATCACCGAGCTGCTGATGGCGAACTTCGAGCTCAGCGAAGCCGACGTCTACCGCTGCGCCGGGCCGGTCAATCTCAATCGCGTGCTGGCGATCTACGACCAGGTCGACCGCGCCGACCTGAAGTTCGCCAAGTTCACCCCGCGCCTGGCGCCGGCGCTGCTGCAGACGCCCAACGTGTTCGATGCCATCGGCCAGCACGACGTGCTGCTGCACCATCCCTATGAATCGTTCCAGGCCGTGATGGAGCTGCTGCGTCAGGCGGCGCAGGATCCCGATGTGCTGGCGATCAAGCAGACGCTGTATCGCGTCGGCACCGATTCGCCGCTGGTCGAGTCGCTGGTCGAGGCCGCGCGCGCCGGCAAGGACGTCACCGTGGTGGTGGAATTGCGCGCGCGTTTCGACGAGGAGGCCAACATCCGCCTCGCCAACCGGCTGCAGTCGGCCGGCGTGCAGGTGGTGTACGGTGTGGTCGGCTACAAGACCCACGCCAAGATGCTGCTGATCGTGCGCCGCGAGGGCCGCCGCCTGCGCCGCTACGTGCATCTGTCCACCGGCAATTACCACCAGCTGACCTCGCGCCTGTACACCGATATCGGCCTGATGACCGCGCATGCGGAGATCGGCGAGGACGTGCACAAGGTGTTCCAGCAGATGTCGGGGCTGGGCCCGATGATCAAGCTCAAGCGGCTGCTGCACTCGCCATTCACCCTGCACAAGGGCCTGATGGCGAAGATCGAGCGCGAGACCGCGCACGCGCGCGCCGGCCGCGAGGCGCGCATCATCGCCAAGATCAACGCCCTCAACGAGCCCGGCGTGATCCAGGCGCTGTACCGCGCTTCCGGCGCCGGCGTCGAGATCGATCTGATCGTGCGCGGCGGCTGCACCCTGCGCCCCGGCCTGCCCGGGATCTCCGAACGCATTCGTGTGCGTTCGGTCGTCGGGCGTTTTCTCGAGCACAGCCGGGTGTACTGGTTCGCCAACGACGGCGCCCCCGAACTGTACTGCGCCAGCGCCGACTGGATGGAACGCAACCTGCTGCGGCGGATCGAGGTCGGATTTCCGATCCTCGACCCGGAGCTGGCCGCGCGGGTGTACGAGGAGGCCCTGGCCAACTACCTGGTCGACAATGCCCAGGCCTGGCAGCTCGGCAGCGATGGCCGCTACACGCGGGTGCTCGCGGGCGACGCCATGCCGCACTCGGCACAACGCACGCTGCTGGCCAAGATCTGCCGCTGATCGAAGCGCCGGCCCCCGGACGTCCGGCCTCAGGCGGCGCGCGACTTGCGGCCCAGCAGCGCCAAGAGGGCCGCCAGCTTGTCGCGCTGCTGGCGGCGATCGAGGATCAGGTCGATGGCGCCGTGCTCGAGCAGGAACTCCGAACGCTGGAAGCCCTCCGGCAGGGTCTCGCGCACGGTCTGCTCGATCACGCGTGGCCCGGCGAAACCGATCAATGCCCTCGGCTCCCCGACATTGATGTCGCCGAGCATGCCGAGACTGGCGGAAACACCGCCGGTGGTCGGATGCGTCAGCACCGACACGTAGGGCACGCCGGCGTCGCGCAGGCGCGCCAGCGCGGCCGCGGTCTTGGCCATCTGCATCAGCGACAGCAGGCCTTCCTGCATGCGTGCGCCGCCGGTGGCGGCAAAACACACCAGCGGAATGCGCTCGGCCAGCGCGCGCTCGGCGCCGCGCGCGAACTTCTCGCCGACCACCGAACCCATCGAGCCGCCCATGTAGGCGAACTCGAATGCCGCCACCACCAGCGGACTCTGCTTGAGCTGGCCGCGCATCACCACCAGCGCGTCCTTCTCGCCGGTCGTCTTCTGCGCGGCGATGATCCGGTCACGATATTTCTTGGAGTCGCGAAAGTGCAGCGCGTCGGTCGGCGCCAGATCGGCGTCGAGCTCCTCGCCGCTGCCTTCGTCGAGGAAGGCGGCCAGCCGCGCGCGCGCGCCGACCGGATGATGATGGCCGCACTTGGGGCACACCATCAGGTTGCGCTCCAGCTCGGGCCGGTACAGCGCCGAGCCGCAGCCGGCGCATTTTTCCCACACGCCCTCCGGCACCTTGCCCTTGGCCGCCGCCCGCGGCTTGCGCTCGCGGGCACCGGGCAGCAATCGGTTCAGCCAGCTCATCGTCGTCCTCTCCCGTGCAGATTCCGCGCTCGCTGCGCGTGTCGTCGTGTGCTTCAGGCCGCCGCGCGCGCGTTCAGCGCGTCGCGGATCGGCGCCAGAAACGCGCGTGCCCGCGCGCAGGCCTCGGCGGCATCCGCGCTGCCGGCGATCCGCTCGACCAGCGCGCTGCCGATCACGACCGCGTCAGCGTAACCTGCGATCGCCACCGCGCTGCCGGCGTCGCGCACGCCGAAGCCGACCGCGATCGGCGCCCGCGACGCGGCACGGATCGCCGCGACGCGCTGGGCGATGTCCGCGGTGCTCAGGCGCAGGGCGCCGGTGATGCCGGCGAAGCTGACGTAATAGAGAAACCCTTCGGCACGCCGGCACAGCTGATCCAGCCGTTGCGGCGCGGTCGTCGGCGCGGCGAGGTGGATCTGCCGCAGCCCGGCCGCGCGGATGGCCTGCGCGGTGTCGTCTTCCTCCAGCGGGCAGTCGACCAGCAGCACGCCGTCCACGCCGGCCGCGACCGCGTCGGCGGCGAAACGCGCGTACCCGTAGATCTCGATCGGATTGAGATAGCCCATCAACACCAGCGGGGTGCAGGCGTCGTCGCGGCGGAATTCGCGCGCCCAGCCCAGGACCTGCCCCAGGCCCACGCCGCGCTTGAGCGCGCGTTCGTTGGCGTGCTGGATCACCGGCCCGTCGGCCATCGGATCGGAAAACGGCACGCCGATCTCGATCAGGTCGGCACCGGCCGCCACCAGCGCATGCAGCAGCGGCACGGTGGCGTCGGGCCGCGGATCGCCGGCGGTGATGAACGGGATCAGGCCGGTGCGGCCGGCGGCCTTGAGCTGCGCAAAGCGCTGGTCGATGCGATTGGTCACAAGGTGATCCCTTCACGCGCGGCGATCGTCTGCACGTCCTTGTCGCCGCGGCCGGAAAGGTTGCACAGGACCAGCGCGTCACGCGGCAGATCGCTGGCCAGCTTGATCGCCTGGGCGACGGCATGCGCGGACTCCAGCGCGGCGAGGATGCCCTCGCTGCGCGCCAGGCGGTGGAACGCCGCCATCGCCTCGTCATCGGTGACACCGACGTACTCGGCACGACCGGTGTCCTTGAGGAAGGCATGCTCGGGGCCGACGCCGGGATAGTCGAGGCCGGCCGAGATCGAATGCGTCTCGGTGATCTGGCCGTCGTCGTCACAGATCACATAGGTGCGGTTGCCATGCAGCACGCCGGGCCGGCCGGCCGCCAGCGAAGCGGCATGATGCCCCGTGGCGATGCCCTCGCCCGCCGCCTCGGCGCCGACGATGCGCACGGCGCGATCGTTGAGGAAGGCATGGAACAGGCCGATCGCGTTGGAGCCGCCACCGACGCAGGCGGTGAGCACGTCGGGCAGGCGACCGTATTCGGCCAGCATCTGCGCGCGCGCCTCGCGGCCGACCACTGCGTTGAAGTCGCGCACCATCATCGGATAGGGGTGCGGCCCGGCCACGGTGCCGATGATGTAGTAGGTGTCGTGGACGTGGGTGACCCAGTCGCGCAGCGCCTCGTTGAGCGCGTCCTTGAGCGTCTTCGATCCGGACGTCACCGGCACCACGGTCGCGCCCAGCAACTTCATGCGGAAGACGTTGATCGACTGGCGCGCGATGTCGGTCTCGCCCATGTAGACGACGCACTCCATCCCCATGCGCGCGCAGACCGTCGCGGTGGCGACGCCGTGCTGGCCGGCGCCGGTTTCGGCGATGATGCGGCGCTTGCCCATGCGCCGCGCCATCAGTGCCTGCCCGACGGTGTTGTTGATCTTGTGCGCACCGGTGTGATTGAGATCCTCGCGCTTGAGCAGGATCTGCGCACCGCCGACATCGTGCGACAGTCGCTCGGCGTGGTAGATCGGGCTGGGCCGGCCGACGTAGTGCTTGAGGTCGCGCTCGAATTCGGCCTGAAACGCGGCATCCTCGCGCGCCGCCAGGTAGGCCGCGGTCAGCTCGGCCAGCGGAGCCATCAGGGTCTCGGCGACGTAGCTGCCGCCGTAGGTGCCGAAACGCCCGCGCGCATCCGGCCAGGCGTGGTAATCGATGGTCACGGGTGAGTCCAGTCGTGCTGCCATGGTGATGTCCGTGTGACGTGAAAGACCGGCAGGCTCAGTCCCGCGGCGAGGCCGTGCCGGAATGCGGTGCCGCCGCGTCGTGCTCGACCGCGCGCACGGCAGCGATGAAACGCCGCATGCGCAGCGGGTCCTTGATGCCCGGCGCGCATTCGATGCCGCTGGAGACATCCACCCCGTAGGGCCGCGCGGCGCGGATCGCTGCCGCCACGTTGTCCGCATCCAGCCCTCCGGCCAGCAGCCAGGGGCGGCCAGTGTGCCGCGGGACACGCGTCCAGTCGAACGCACGCCCGCGACCGCCGGCCTCGCCGCGCGCGTGACCGTCGAGCAGGAAGCCCGCAGCATGCGGATGCGCAGCCATCCGGGCCGCCGGATCGCCGGCGTCCGCCATCGCGATCGCCTTCAGGTAGCGCCGGCCGAATTGCTGCGCATAACCGGCGTCTTCATCACCGTGGAACTGCAAAAGGTCAGGCTGCACATGCTCGACGACTTCGCGCACCCAGCCGGGCTCGTCGTCCATGAACAGCGCGACCGCGGCGACCAGCGGAGGCAGCGCCGCACGGATGGCCAGCGCCTGCTCGAGTCCGACGCAACGCGGGCTGCAGCGGGTGAACACCAGGCCGATGGCATCGGCTCCCAGCGTCGCCGCGAGCGTTGCGTCCTCGACCCGGGTGATGCCGCAGCATTTGACGCGCAGTCGCGCCCACGCGTTCACAGGGTTACCTCGGCGGGAAGGTCCCATTGTGCCGGATACAGCGGTCCAAGAAACGTGAGGCCATCGGGCGGGGCGGTCGGGCCGGCCACCTCGCGATCACGACCGGCCAGCAGCTGGGCGATCCATTCCGGCGGACGCTCGCCCCGGCCGACCGGAAGCAGCGAGCCGACGATGTTGCGCACCATGTGATGCAGAAAGGCGTTGGCGACGATGTCGATGTCGATGCAGGCGCCATCGCGGCGCACGCTGATGTCACGCACCTCGCGCACCGCACTGGGCGCCTGGCAGGAAATCGCCCGGAACGCGGAAAAATCATGACGTCCCACCAGGGCCTGTGCGGCAGCATGCATCGCCGCGGCATCCAGCGGCCGGCGCTCCCAGGTGACCCGGCCCGCCTCCAGCGCGGGCCGCACCGCGCGGGTCAGGATGCGGTAGCGATAGCGCCGAGCACGGGCCGCGTGGCGGGCGTGGAAATCGGCAGCCACCGGCTGTGCCCACAGCACCGCGACACGTGCCGGCAGCAGGCTGTTGGCTCCCAGCATCCAGGCCCGCGAGGTACGCGCGGCGGCGGAATCGAAATGCGCCACCTGGCATCGCGCATGCACGCCGGCATCGGTCCGTCCGGCGCAATGGACCTCGACCGCATGGGCGGCAACCTTTGACAGCGCCGCCTCGACGGCCGCCTGCACGCTCGGCCCATGGCCCAGACGCTGCCAGCCGAGAAAGTCGCGGCCGTCATATTCGATGCCAATGGCGATGCGCATGCGGGCTGTGCCGGAAATCGGAAGGCGGCGAAGGCGTCGCGACCCGGGGCCGCGGCCGACGACCCGGGACCGAGCAGCGCAGCGAGCAGCGCTCGAGTGCGCGGAACCGGAGGCGAATGGTGGATCGAAAAAGCCCGGGCGACGGATCGCGGAGCCGTGCCATCGGCACGATGCATCGCGCGTCGAGGTCGACGGCCTTTCCCGGGATCCGAGTCCCCGCTTTCAGCGCATCTCGCCCAGCAGGCGGTGCGCCTCGTCCTTCTGGGTCGCACTGCCCTCGGCAAGAACCTCCTCGAGCATGGCACGGGCACCGTCGCGATCACCCATGTCGAGATAGGCCCGCGCCAGATCGAGCTTGGTATCCGCAGGATCCTCGCTGAAGGTCGAGGCCATCGGCGTGGCCGGCGGTTGGTCCTCGGCGGCGCGGCGCAAGGCCTCCTCGTCGTCGAAGTTCAGGAAGGGGAGATCGGGGCCATCGGGCAGATCATGGCCGGCCAGCGGCGGTTGCGGCGCGTGCATGCCGGGTACGGCGATGTCGGCATGAACCGGTGACAGGTCGAAATCGAAACTGTAACCGGAAGCGGCGGCGGGAACCGGGTCGCCGGCAGGATCGGCCACCGCGGGTTCGGCGTATTGGTCGGGCGCCGGATCGGTCGCCGACGAGTCTCGCTCGAACAACGGATGATGCGGACTGAGCTCCTCGCCCATCGCCTCCACGGCCTGCCACTCGGTCGACGCGGGATCGACCTCGGCATGCATCGCTTCGGCGGCAGCCTCGAAACCGGCCACGTCATTGCGGGCGTAGTACAGGCTCACCAGCTCCAGATGCAGGCCGGCATCGCCCGGATATTCGGCCATCTGCGCCCGCAGCGACCGGACCTCGGCGTCGCCTTCGTGGGCGGAATCATCGCCGCCGTGAAAGGGATCGTCACCGAACTGGTCGGCAATCGAGCCGGTTCCGCTCGCGGGGGTCGGCGCGCTGCGGCGGCCGCGCAACGCGAGCACCAGCAGGAGCAGCACGACCACACCCGCGGCCACCAGCGCCCAGACCTGCAGATACCACGGCCTGGCAACTTCCGCAGCAGGCGGCACGACCGCTGCAGCCGGCTTCGGCTTGACCGCGACGGGCTTGCTGGCACGGGCGGCAGCCGCAGGCCTGGCACTGGCGGCGACGGCGGGCACGCTGGATGCCGCGGCGACGCTCGACGCCGGCGCAGCCACCGAGGCGGCCGCGGCCGGCTTGCCGACGCTGGCGGCCGGCGCCGGGTTCGATTTCGCGCCCGGGACGGGCTTGACGGGCGCGGTCGCCACGGCAACCGTCGCCGGGCCGGCCTTGGCCACCTGCGCCAGCTTGCGCTGCAGCTCGGCGATCTCGTCGTTCTTGAGCGCCAGCAGCTGCTGGTTCTTGCTGTTGATGCCCTCGACCGCCTGCAGCCGCGCTTTCAAATCATCGCTGTGCTGGCGCTGGCTGGCCAGCGACTCCTGGGCGCGGGCCAGATCGGCCTTCAATCCGGCGATGGCCGCACTGCCGGTACCCCCGGCCACGCCGGCGCGCGTGGCCGCGCTTTGTCCGGCGCTCGCCGGAGGCACCAGCTGCAGGCGTCCACCGGCCGTGGTCGCGGCCGTCGCCGCCGATCGGGAAGCACCGGTCTCCCCGGCACCGGCCAGCAGCGTCGGTCTGGGTGCGGCGCCACGCCAGTCCTCGATCTGCCGGCGTACTTCGGCGGCGGCGGCGGCGGCGCTGCGGGTGCTGATCTGCTGGGTGCTGGGAATGCGCAGGATGGCGCCGCGCTTGAGCCCGTTGATGTTGCCGTGCACGAATGCGTTGGGATTGGCCGCCAGCAGCGCGACCATCACCTGATCCATGCTGACCTTGCGGTCCGGTCGCACCGCACGGGCGACCTGGGTCAGGGTTTGTCCGCCCTTGACCGGGCCATAGGTATCGCCGGCGATGCGCGGGGTGGCCGCGGGCAGGGCCGTCGCCGCCGGGGTCGCCGGCGCAGCCGCGGCGGGCGCCGTCGTCGCCCCCGCGGTGGTGCGCGTGGCGGTTGCAGGTGCCGCGGCAATGGCCGGTGCGGCCGGGGCGTAGTTGGGCGGATCCAGCAACACCGTGTACTCGCGCAGCAGGCGCCCGTTGGACCAGTTCACCTGCAGCAGGAAGTCGAGGTAGGGCGCACGCACCGGATCGATGGTGGTCACGCGGATCACGTGCTCGCCGCGGGCGTTGGTGGTGACCGTGAACTGCAGCGGCATCGCCATCTGGTTGAGGCTGATCCCGGCACGCGTGAAATCCTTGGCCGGCGCCATGCCCACCTGCAGGCTGGCGGCCTCGGCGGGGCTGTCCACCGACAGCGGGATTTCCGCCACCAGCGGCTGTCCCAGTTGCGAATGGACCTGGATCTGGCCCAGGCCCATGGCGAGCAGCGGCGAACTGGTCAAGGCCAGAGCAATCGCCAGCGACAGCTTGTGCGTACGGTTCATCGCGTCGAGCCCCCAAGGCAGTGGCCGCCACCGCGGTCACGCCGGAACTCGACGCGACCTCAGGACGATGCCGCAACTTTAGTTCACAAATAGGATTTCACCAAGAGTTCCGCCACCTGGACCGCGTTCAGGGCGGCCCCCTTGCGGATGTTGTCGGCGACCACCCACAGATCCAGTCCGCGCGGATGGGAAATATCCTCACGCACGCGGCCGACATACACCGGATCGGTGCCGGCGGCGTGGGTCACCGGCGTGGGGTAGCCGCCGGCGATGCGTTCGTCGACCAGCACCACGCCGGGCGCAGCCTGCAGCAGCTCGCGAGCGCGAGCGGCACTGATCTTGTCCCGGGTCTCGATATGCACCGCCTCGGCGTGGCCATAGAACACCGGAACGCGCACCGCGGTCGGATTCACCTGGATCGAATCGTCCTCGAGGATCTTGCGCGTCTCCCAGACCATCTTCATCTCTTCCTTGGTGTACCCGTTGTCCTGGAAGACGTCGATGTGCGGAATCAGGTTGAAGGCGATCTGCAACGGAAATTTGGATGACTCGACGGCCTGGAAGCCGAGCAGCGCCGCGGTCTGGCGGCCCAGTTCCTCCATGCCCGAACGCCCGGCGCCCGAGACCGACTGATAAGTAGCCACGTTGATGCGCTCGATGCCGACCGCGCGCTGGATCGGCGCCAGCGCCACCAGCATCTGCATGGTCGAGCAGTTGGGGTTGGCGATGATGCCGTGGCGCGGGTACCGGGCGATCGCGTGCGGGTTGACCTCGCTGACCACCAGCGGGATGTCGTCGCGATAGCGGAACTCGGAGGTGTTGTCGATCACCACCGCGCCGGCTGCGGCCGCGCGCGGCGCATGCTCGCGGCTGACCGCAGCGCCCGCCGAAAAGAACGCGATGTCGACGCCGGCGAAATCGCATCCGGCAAGGTCACGCACCGTGATGCGCCGGCCGCCGAAGCTGATCGTCTCGCCGGCCGAGCGCGCGCTGGCCAGCGGCAGCAGTTCGCCGACCGGAAACGCGCGCTCGGCGAGGATCTGCAGCAGGGTCTCGCCGACGGCGCCGGTGGCGCCGACCATGGCGACGTTGTAGTGGTCTTTCTTGCTCATGCGGGACTCGGGGTCGAGGGATGGCGGGTTGCGGATTCAGCGAATGATGGGCCGGGATCGGGGCACGGACCGGTCAGGCACGGGCGGAAACGCCGGCGCCGCGCTCAGCTGCCCGGGATACGCGGCGTGACCGGCCCGACATCGCCGCACTGCGCGCGGTGCCGTAACGCCAGATCCATCAGCACCAGCGCCACCATCGCCTCGGCGATCGGCGTGGCGCGGATGCCGACGCAGGGATCGTGGCGGCCGGTGGTCACGACCTCGACCGGCTCGCCCTGCCGGTTCACGCTGCGCCCGGGCATGCGGATGCTGGACGTCGGCTTCAGCGCGATCGAGCAGATCACTGGCTGGCCGCTGCTGATGCCGCCGAGAACGCCGCCGGCATGATTGGACAGAAAGCCGGCCGGTGTCATCTCGTCGCGATGCTCGCTGCCGTGCTGCGCCACGCTGGCGAACCCGTCGCCGATCTCGACGCCCTTGACCGCATTGATGCTCATCAGCGCCGCCGCCAGCTCGGCGTCGAGCTTGCCGTAGATCGGCTCGCCCCAGCCCGGCGGCACGCCTTCGGCGACCACGGTCACGCGCGCGCCGACCGAGTCGCCGGCCTTGCGCAGCGCGTCCATGGCGGTTTCGAGCTCGGGCACCTGCGCCGCATCGGGCCAGAAAAAGGCGTTGCGCTCGACCGCCTCCCAGTCGATCGCCCCATCGGCCGGCCGCTGCGCCGTGATCGCACCCAGCTGCGCGAGGTAGCCGCGCACGCGCACGCCGTGGCGCTCGGCCAGCCATTTCTTGGCGATCACGCCGGCGGCGACGCGCATCGTCGTCTCGCGCGCCGAACTGCGACCGCCGCCGCGCGGATCGCGGATGCCGTATTTCTGCCAGTAGGTGTAGTCGGCGTGTGCCGGGCGGAAGGTATCGAGCAGATCGTCGTAGTCGCGCGAGCGCGCGTCGGTGTTGCGAATCAGCAGCGCGATCGGAGTGCCGGTGGTGCGCCCTTCATAGAGGCCGGAAAGGATCTCGACGGCATCGGTCTCGCGCCGCTGCGAGGTGTGGCGGGTACGCCCGCTGGCGCGGCGCGCAAGATCGGCGACAAAGTCCTGTTCGCCCAAGGCCAGTCCCGGCGGGCAGCCGTCGATCACGCAACCGATGGCCGGACCGTGGCTCTCGCCGAAGGTGGTGACGGCAAACAGCGTACCCGAGGTGTTTCCGGCCATGTCGCGTGCTCCTCAGCGGCCGGTCGCGGCGGTGCGGATCGCCGCCGCGTGATCGAGCAACGTGGCGCGATCGATCAGGAACACGCCCATCGGCCCGACTTTGAATTCCAGCCAGACGAACGGGACCTCGGGCAACAGCGCGGCCAGCGCCCGTTCGCTCTCGCCGACCTCGACGATCAGCAGGCCGTCGCCGGTGAGGTGGGCGGCGGCATCGCGCAGGATTCGCAGCGCGAGATCGAGGCCATCGCTGCCGGCGGCCAGCCCGAGCCGGGGTTCGTGCGCGTATTCGGCCGGCATCGCCGCGTACTCGGCCTCGGTGACATAGGGCGGGTTGGAAACGATCAGGTCGTAGCGTTCGCCGGCCAGGCCCGCGAACAGGTCCGAGCGCCGCGCGCGCACGCGCTCCTCGACGTGCTGGAAGGCGATATTCTCCTGCGCCAGCGCCAGGGCGTCCGCACTGAGGTCGGCGAGATCCACGCGCCACGCCGGCTGATGCACGGCCATGGCGATGCCGATGCAGCCGGAGCCGGTGCATAGATCCAGTGCACGCCCGATCTCGCGTCCCTCGAGCCAGGGCGAGAAGCCGGCCTCGATCAGCTCGGCGATCGGCGAGCGTGGCACCAGCGCACGCGGATCGGATCTGAACTTGAGCCCCGCGAACCAGGCCTCGCCGACCAGATAGGCGGTCGGCACACGCTCGCTGATGCGGCGCTCGATCAGCGCCAGCACCCGTACGCGCTCGGCCTGCGTGAGGCGCGCCGCAGCGTAAGCCGGCGGCAGATCCGGCGGCAGGTGCAGACTCGCGAGCACCAGATGCGTGGCTTCATCCAGCGGGTTGTCGTGACTGTGCCCGAAGCTCAGTCCGGCAGCGGCGAACCGAGTCGCGCCGTAACGGATGAAATCGAGGAGGCTGGCGAGGGCGTCGGTCACGGAACGGGCCGGGCAAAGCGCGAAGTATAGCGATCCATGACGGCTATAATCGGCCGATGCACATGCGTCGCGATACCGGTCGCGTACCGGTCTTTCTGCTGGTCGTGGTGGCGGCCATCGCCGCCGGGCTGGGCCTGTGGCTGGGCCTGCGCGGTCACGCACCGCCGCAACCACCGCCGATGCAGTCCGCGCAGGTCTATCCGCAACCGCGCCCGCTGCCCGCTTTTGCGCTGACGCAAAGCGACGGCAAGCCCCTGACCGTCGCCGACTGGCAAGGCCGCTACACGTTGGTGTTCTTCGGCTACACCCGGTGCCCGGATATCTGCCCGACCACGCTGGCGACCCTGCACCGGGCCCTGCAGCAGCTGCGTGCGCAGGAGCCGGGCACGCAGGTGCAGGTCGATTTCATTTCGGTGGATCCGCAGCACGATACCCTTCCCCGCCTGGCGGCGTACGTGCGCGCGTTCGATCCGGGCTTCATCGGTGCCACCGGCCCCGACGCACAACTGCAACCGCTGACGCGTGCCCTGGGCGTCGTCTATGCACGCACCCCGGACGGGCACGGCGGCGAGAGCATCGACCACAGCGGCGTGGTCGTGCTGATCGATCCGCATGGACGCGAACTGGCGGTGTTCCTGCCGCCGCTGCGCGCCGC
>JAJYDI010000162.1 GCA_021777635.1 Pseudomonadota bacterium | reverse complement strand
CATGCGCTCTTACGCGGGCATGTGAAGCGCACATGCATGCTGGACGGTTCCCTGCTCGACCTGCAGCGTTGAGTGGCCGATGGAGAAGCGCGTACGGAGGTCGTTGGCGATGCCGTCGAGCACGGCGTCGCCTGGATAGCCGGCCGGCATCACCAGATGCGCCGTCAGAGCGCTCTCCGTCGTGCTCATGCCCCAGATGTGCAGATCATGCACATCGGTTACGCCGGGCTGGCTGCGCAGGAACTCCGATACCGCGCCCGCGTCGATGCCTGCGGGCACGGCAGAGAGGATCAAGACGACCGATTCGCGCAGCAGCCCCCAAGTGCCGACGACGATCATGACCACGATCGCCAGGCTGACCAGCGGGTCGAGCCAGTACCAGCCGGTTGCCATGATGGACACGCCGGCGACGACGACACCCAGCGATACGGCCGCGTCGGCTGCCATGTGGAGGTAGGCGCCCCTGACGTTGATGTCGGTTTTGCTGCCGCGCACGAACAGCCAGGCGGAAAACCCGTTAACGAGGATGCCCGCAGCCGACACCAGCGTCATGGTCAGGCCGGCGACGGGAGGAGGCACAAGCACGCGCTGGGCGGCTTCCCAGGCGATCGCGCCGCAAGCGAGCAATAGCAGCACGGCGTTGGCCAGCGCCGCGAGGATCGACATGCTGCGCAGCCCATACGTGTAGCGGGGCGTGGGCGGACGCTTGCCCAGGACCGAAGCAGTCAAAGCCAGCACCAATCCCAGGACGTCGGAGAGATTGTGGCCGGCATCAGCCATCAGCGCCGTCGAGTTCGCCGCCAACCCGAACCCGAACTGTGCGACGACGAACAGCGAGTTGAGCACTATGGCGATTCGGAAGGCCGCTGCCTGTTTGTCTGGATCGCCATGGTGATGGTGATCCCCACCATGCCCGCAGGCATGGTGGTCACGATCCTGGTGGTCGTGGTCGTGGTCGTGAGCCATTATTCGACGTCCGAATGGGGTTCGGCAATGTGCTCGATCATGTCCTGAAGCATGTCCGAGACGTGGCGGTCAGCGGCGGAGTACAGCACGTGCCTTCCCTGTCGCTCGAACCTCACCAGACGCGCCGCACGCAGCAGGCGCAAGTGGTGGCTAACCAGCGTGGGCGTCAGGGCCAATGCCGCGGCTAGATCGCCGACGGCGATAGGTCCCTGAAGGCACGTGACGATGATGCGCAGCCGCGTGGTGTCCCCCAGCAGGTGGAACAGGTCGGCCAGCTGTGGAAGATGCGCATCCGGAGGTGTTGTGTGCATTGGATAACATATGAATAGATGTTCATATGTTATATGATTGCCCGGGCTGTGGCCAAGTCACTGTCACGAGCGCGGCGCAAGAGCGTCACCGTGGGAATGATCCTGTGCACGGAAAGCGGAACCCGATGCGTCCTGGGGTTCTCGCGGCTCGGGGTGCTGCCGTCCTTTTTGGGGCTGGAGCGGCTCTGGCCAAGCGCCGGCTGCCTGGCATCGACCCTTGGAGCGTGGCTGGCTTGCTCGACGTTGGATCGGGTCTCGGCCTGGACTCACGGCGCTTGGTCACCCGTGCGCCTGCCCGCACGGAGATGCCTGGTTCGCCGCTGCGGTGGGTTTCGGGGGCGTGCTCGGCCCTGTCCTGCCGATGCTGGGCCTGACGGCCATCCGCGCCTCTGGGACACCATCGGCGAGGGCGACGCCTGGGGACGCGCATCGTGCGGCGAGTGATCCATTGCGCAGACGATGGTGCTCATCTCAACTGGCATCCGCCGCGCGCTCCAGCGCGGCAAGATCGAGTTTCTTCATGCCCAGGAGCGCCTGGATGACTCGCTCGGAGCGGGGCGCATTGGTGTCTGAGAGCAATTCTGGCAGGCGGTCGGGCACGATCTGCCAGGACAGCCCGAAGCGATCCTGCAGCCAGCCGCACTGCTGCGCCTCGGGCGCGCCGCCGTCGCTGAGCAACGTCCAGTAGTGGTCGATCTCGTCCTGATTGCGGCAGTGCACGACGAAGGAGACGGCCGGTGTGAAGCGAAAGGACGATCCGCCGTTGAGCGCGGTAAAGCGCTGACCGTTGAGTTCAAAGGCCACGGTCATAACGCTGCCCGGTGGCCGGCCGTGCTGCTCATGCCCGGCATCGCCATAGCGCGTCAGCGCAAGAATGCGAGAGTTGGGGAAGACGCCCACGTAGAACGCGGCGGCCGCTTCGGCCGCGTTGTCGAACCAGAGAAATGGCGTAATTGGCTGCATAGTCAGATCCTTCCATCGACGTCTGAGGATGAGTTATCCAGCCCTACCTCCATCTCGATGCAGGAGGAAGTGCGTGGCCTGTTCGCCCGCGGTGGGGGGCGAACAGCGGTAACCAAGCGCTGGCAGATCCAGGCCGGCGAACAACGGCTCGCCCTGGCCGAGCAGAATTGGGCTGAGCGCGAGGTGAATCTCGTCGATCAGGCGCGCGGCGAGGTACTGACGGACAACCGCCACGCCGCCACCCAGACGCACGTCTTTCCCGCCGGCGGCGTCAAAGGCGCGGTTCAGTGCCTCATCGACGCCGCCGGTGACGAAGCGAAAGGTCGTGCCGCCCTGCATCTCCATGGGTTCGCGGGGATGGTGGGTGAGCACGAACACCGGCACGTGGTAGGGTGGGTTCTCGCCCCACCAGCCGCGCCAATGCGCGTCGGGCCAGGGGCCGCGGACCGGCCCGAACATGTTGCGGCCGAGGATCCAGGCGCCAACGTTGGCGACACTGCGCGCGACGAAACCCTAGTCCAGACCGGTGCTGCCGCCATGCTCGCCGTGCATC
>JAJYDI010000161.1 GCA_021777635.1 Pseudomonadota bacterium | reverse complement strand
CCCGTACGGCGGCGGCGCGTTCAATCTGGTGGCATTCGGCATCTCGCTGCTGATCACCGGCTTGCTGGTCGTTGGCACCACCGAAAGCGCATCGGTCAACGCCGTGCTGGTTTTGATCAAGGTCGCGGCATTGACGGTATTCATCGCGGTGGCCGTCCCCGCTGCCAAGACCGCCAATTTCACCCCGTTCCTGCCCACCGGCTGGGGCAGCCCGCTCAGCGGCAGTGGCCTGGGCGTGCTGGGCGCGGCGGCGTCTATCTTCTTCGCCTACGTCGGATTCGATGCCGTTTCGACGGCAGCCGAGGAAACCAGGAATCCCAATCGAAACATCCCCATCGGTTTGATCGGCTCGCTGCTGGTCTGCACCGTGTTCTATCTGCTCGTCGGCTACGGCGCGGTCGGTGCCGACGGCGCGCAGCCGCTGATCGTAAATGGCCGGGCGCTGCAGCCGGGCAGCCCGGAAATGGCCGCCGCCTGCCACGGCGTGCACAATTTGGTGTGCAGCAAGGAGGCGCTGTCGTTCGTGCTGAAGGATCTGGGCTTCCCGTCGCTCGGCAACATGGTGGCGCTGGCCGCCAGCATTGCCCTGCCCTCGGTCATCCTGATGATGATCTATGGGCAGACGCGCATCTTCTTCACCATGTCGCGCGATGGACTGCTGCCGCGGCGGCTGGCCAAGGTGCACAAGCGCTTCCACACGCCGCATGTCATTACCCTGATCACCGGCGTCGCGGTCGCCTTTTTTTCCGCGCTGTTCCCGGTCGGTCTGCTGGCCGATGTCTCCAACTCCGGCACGCTGTTCGCTTTCGCGATGGTTTCGCTGGGAGTGCTGGTGCTCCGCTATACCCAGCCCGAGCGCAAGCGCCCGTTCCGCATCCCCAACGCGCTGGTGTGGCCGGTATGCGTCGGTGCGGTGCTGGGTTGCATCGTGCTGTTCTTCAGCCTCAGCGCATTCACCAAGTACTTCTTCCTGGCCTGGGCCGCGGCTGGCCTGGTGATCTACGCGCTCTACGGCATGCGCAACAGCGACCTGGGTCGCCGCGCCCAGGAAAACCGATAACCCGCGGATCCGAGCGCCGCTCGCGCGGCCTCTTCCACGATCGACGCGTGCCCGTCGTCGTTGCAGTGCCCGTATTGCGCGAGCGAACGGGCAAGTCCGTGCGCCTGCCACGCCGCATGTTTTCTCGCGCCGGCGCAATCGGCCGCCATGCCGGTCCCCACATTGCGCCTGCTCGGCCGCAGGGCGCTAGCGTCCGCAATGCATACCATACGGTATGGTATCCATCGAATTTGCATCGAACCGGTCACCGTAATATCAGGCAACAAGTTGATTGTATGGACTTTGTGCAAAACGGACTATCGTTGCCCGCACAACACGATTGGCACCCGTCTGCCCCCGCGCTATGCTCGCAACCCGGAGGTTTCCATGGCAGTGGACCCCCGATGTGCGGCCCGAACGGAACGGCGATCAGCTCCCGCCCGACCTTCGGGCCGCCTTTTATCTCCGGTCCACGCACGCGTCAGGGGAAACGCGCGATCACCATGAAAAAGCCGGTCACGCGGCCGGATGGATTGATCGTCCCTCGAAGCGAGTCCTTCGACTACTGCTTGAGGGCATACGCCGAGCACCAGCCGTTCACGCTGACCGCCTTGCCCGGAAACAACTGGCAAGGTCCCCAAGCCGCGCCGGCTGCACCCTGATAGAAGCTGCAATTGCTGCAATCCTGCGTGAGCTTGTGGTTGGGATACTTGGCCTGGCTGACCTGCGCCGTGTTCTCCGCATAACCCAGCGCCTGGGCCGCGGGATCACTGGGACTCAGGTGCGGTGGATCGGCGGCGCGCGCGCGACGCGGCAATGCTCCCGCCACCGTGACAGCAGCCGCGGTGCCCGCAGCGATCTTCAGGAACTGGCGACGCGACCGGTCGCTGTGCGGGTTCGACATTGGCAAACCTCCGTCGGTTGGGGAACTTCGATCAGCGGCGCATGCTACGCCGGTCATCACGGCACGTCATGATTCGCGCTGCCTCGCCATCCGGTGCCGACAGCAACGCTTCAGCGTCGCGGCCCGGCCGGCGCGCGCAAGATCGCCGGAAGGCCTTTGCTATAGTCGCGACAGCAGGCGGACGATCGAATGATGTCGGCAACACCTTCAAGCGCAGACCATGAACCGGTGCGCGCGCGACTGACGCAGTCGCTCGCCGCCGCCGCGGCCGAACTGGCACGCCGCGGCTGGACGCCGGCGACCAGCAGCAATTTTTCGGCGCGCATCGATGCCACGCGCTTCGCAGTGACGGTATCCGGACGCGACAAGGGGCGCCTCGGTTGCGACGATTTCATGTTGATGGATACCCAGGCCTGCGCGCTCGAAGCGCGCAAGCCCTCGGCCGAGGCGCGCCTGCATGCGCAACTGTATCGGCTGTTGCCCCGGACCGGCGCCATCCTGCACACCCATTCGCTGACGCAAACCGTGGCCTCGCGCCACTTCGCAGCCGCCGGCAGCGTGCGGCTGGCCGGTTACGAGCTGATCAAAGCGCTGGCCGGCCATGACACGCACGAGCAGGATCTGGTGTTGCCGGTATTCGCCAACAGCCAGGAAATGGCCACGATCGAGCGCGATGTACAGACGTGGCTGGACGCAGGCCATCCCCTGCATGCCTACCTGATCAGCGGCCACGGGCTATACGCCTGGGGCCGCGACATCGATGAGGCCATGCGCCACATCGAAGCCATCGATTTCATGCTCGCCTGCGAGCTCGAACTGAGGAAACTGCCCGCATGAGCCGACTGCGCATTTTCGAG
>JAJYDI010000160.1 GCA_021777635.1 Pseudomonadota bacterium | reverse complement strand
CTCAGCGAGGCCGAAGCGCACCAGGGGCGGATCGAGACCGACAGCCGCACGCTGACGCTGGACAACGTGCCGCGCGCGCTGGTCAACTTCGACACGCGCGGCTTCATCAAGCTCGTGGCCGAAGCGGGCACCGGCCGGCTGCTGGGCGTGCAGGCGGTCGCCGCCGAAGCCGGCGAGGTCATCCAGACCGCCGCCATTGCCATCCGTGCCGGCATGAGCGTGCACGACCTCGCCAACCAGTTGTTCCCGTACCTGACGATGGTCGAAGCCCTGAAGCTCGCGGCGCAGACCTTCACCAAGGACGTGAAGCAACTGTCGTGCTGCGCCGGCTGAGCTCAGCGGGACTTGAACAAGGAACGTCGCGGAGCATCGCCACCTGCGGCAAAGCTCGTGAACGGTCGTCCCTGACAACCGTTGAAGGCGCCGTCGGCCATGAGAGCCTGATCGGAGATCAACTCCGAGGCATCCCATGCAGCCGCTCCGACTCACCCTCAAAGGCTTCCGCGGCATCCGCGACGGCCTGGGCCGCGACGAAATCACCCTCGACCTCGAGCGCCTGGCGGACGGCGCCAACCTGATCGCCATCGTCGGCGCCAACGGCAGCGGCAAGTCGACGATCATGGACTGCCTCACGCCCTTCATGGGACTGCCAAGCCGGGTCGCGTTGGCCGGTGCGGGCGGCTTCTCCTACTACGACCACGTCTACCTGCCCGAGAGCGTGAAGGACCTGACCTGGGCGCACGAGGGCCGATGCTATCGGTCGCAGATCGTCATCCGCCTCAACGGCCGCCGCCGCACCGAGGCGTTCCTGCACACGCTCGACGATGCCGGATGCTGGCGGCCGGTGCAACTCGATGACGGTATGCAGTCCGACGGCCGGGTGGAGACGTACACGCGCTGCGTCGAGAGCCTCTGCGGCAGTGCCGAGACGTTCTTCACCTCGGTGTTCGCCGCACAAGGCAAACGGCAGCTCAGCACCTATCGCAACGCTGAAATCAAGACGCTGCTGGCCGACCTGCTCGGGCAGGAGGAGATCCAGGAACTGGGCCAGAAGGCCGCAGAAATCGTCCGCCTGCTGAAAGCGGGACTGGCAACCCAGCGTCAGGAACTGGCCGGGCTCGACGCGGAGGATCAGCGCCTCGACGCGGTGCGCCGAAAACTCGACGGCGCCGACGATCGTGTGTCGGCGGCCGAGCGCGCGAAGACGGCGGCACAGGCCGCCCTGGAGGCCGCCCAGGCGCGGCACGCCCGCGTGGTGGTCGAACGCGAGCAGTCGCAGGCTACCGATGCCCGGCGGGCACAGCTCGTGGCCGAACGGCAAGCCGCGCTGGCAAGCGCGACTCAGGCGCTGCGCGCGCTCGATGCTCAGGAACAGGCCGAGCAGCAGCGGCTGGAACGCCTCGATCAGCGGGTCGCCAGCCGATTGCAGCAGGAACGACAGCGGCGGCGGGCCTTGGGCCAGTCCCGGCAGCGATGCCTGGTGGTGCTTGCCGAGGCCGGCGCGGTGCGGCACGCCGAAAGGCGCCTGCCGCTGGCGCAACGCGTGCAGACGCAGCGCAGTGCACGCACGCAGGCGTGCCGCGAGCAGGTTCATCAGCTGACGCAGTGCCAGGGGGCGGTACGTCTTGCAGAGCAGCGCGTCGCCGGCATCGAACGGGACGCGGGTCGGGCCGTGCTGAAGGCCGAGGAACTGGCGCGCCGGTTCGGATTGACCGGCGAGGTGCCTTGCGCCGGCACGGACCTGCAGGGGCGTTGCAAGCTGCTGGGTGATGCGCGCGAGGCGCAGGCGCTGATCCCGAACGCCCAGGCGCAGGTCGCTCGGCTGGCCGGCGAGAAGTCCGAGGCGAAACGGGAGCTCACCGACGCACGCCAGCGCTACGAGGCACTGGCCGGCGCGCCGCAGGCCCTGGCGCAGGCCGAGTTCCACGAGACCGTCGCACGCGAGCGGGTGAACCGCTTGTCCGTGATGTGCTCGAAGGCCCAGGCGTGCGCGCAGGCGCAGGCGACCTTGGTCGAGGTCGAGCGGGAGCTGCAGGCGCTGGGGCCCGAGGTGGGTGACGGTGCCGCCGCCGAGACCGCCGACGAGCGCGCGGAGCGCCAACAGATCGCCGCAGCGCGGGCGGCGATCGGGCAACAACGGGATCTTCAGACCACGCACTCCGGCGCGGCGCTGGCGCGCCTGGATCAAGCGCTCGGGTCGCTGCCTCCCGCCTTCGACGAGCAGCAGGTCGCGCAGGCTGCGCGGGCACTGGGCGCCGCGCGGGAAGCGCTCGCCGCAGCCGAGCAGTCGATGCTCACGGCGGTGCGCGAGGCGCAGACGCTCGACGAGGTCGCCAAGCAAGAGGGCGTGCTGGATGAACGTCGCGAACGCCTGCGCGCGCATTGCGCCCGCGTCGAGGATGAACTGGGCAACTGGAGCCTCTTCGCGCGCTGCATGAGCAACGACGGGCTGATCGCGCTGGCGATCGACGACGCGGGGCCTGCGCTGTCGGCACTGGGGAACGACCTGCTGCTGGCCTGCTACGGACCGCGCTTCACGGTGTCCATCCACACCTTGCTGGAAACGTCCAAGGGCGAGCAGAAGGAGGGCTTCGACATCGTCGTGCACGACGGCGACACCGGCGACAGCAAGAGCGTCAGCATGATGAGCGGCGGCGAGCGGACCTTGGTGGAGCTGTGCCTGACCCGGGCGATCGCGTTGTACCTTGCCCGCAACACCGGGCGCCGCTACACGACGCTGTTCACCGACGAGGCGGACGGCGCGCTGGATCCGCAGCGCAAGCGCATGTTCATGGCGATGAAGCGGGAAGTGCTGCGCCTGGG
>JAJYDI010000159.1 GCA_021777635.1 Pseudomonadota bacterium | reverse complement strand
AGGATGGCGACCGCCAGCACGATCAGCCCCATGCCGCCGAACCACACCAGCAGGCCGCGCCACAGGTTGATCGACATGGGCAGCGCGTCCAGGCCAGACAGGACCGTGGAGCCCGTGGTTGTAATGCCCGATACCGTTTCGAAGTAGGCATCGGTAAACGAGAGGCCCGGCAGATAGAACAGGAGGGGCAGGGTGGCAAAGGCCGGCAGGCCCGTCCACGCCAGCAGAACCAGCAGGAATCCGTCCCGGGTCTGCAGTTCGCGCTGCGATCTGCGGGTGAACAGCCAGGTGAACGCGCCGGCGACGAACGTAATGACGATGGCCTCGTCGTAGGCACGTTGCGCACCGTCGGCGAGCAGCCAGGACAGCGCAAGCGGCAGCAGGAAGGTGGCCGAGAACAACATGAGCACCTTGGACAGCACATTCAGAACCGGGGCGATGCGCGACATCAGAAGAAGCCGAAACCGACCTGAAGCAGTTTTTCCACCTTGGGAATGATGCGCTTGTTCAGCACAAACACGACGAGGTGGTCTTCCGCCTCGATCAGCGTGTCATGGTGGGCAATGATGACTTCGTTGTTGCGGATGATCGCGGCGATCGTCGCGCCTTCGGGCAGGTCGATCTCCTCGATGCGCCGGCCGACGACGCGCGAAGTCTTGGCGTCGCCATGCACCGCCACCTCCAGCACTTCGGCCGCGCCACGCCGCAGGGAATGCACTGCCACCATGTCGCCGCGGCGGATCTTGGACAGCAAGGGGCCGACCGTGGCCTGCGCAGGCGAGATGGCAATGTCGATCTGGCCACCCTGCACCAGATCGACATAGGCCGATCGGTTGATCAGGGCGATCACACGGTGTGCACCCATCCGTTTGGCCAGCAGCGCGGACATGATGTTGTCCTCGTCGTCGTTGGTGAGCGCGCAGAACACGTCCATGGAGGCGATGTTCTCCTGGTCCAGCAGTTCCTCGTCTGTCGCGTCGCCCTGCAACACCAGCGTGTGGTGCAGCTGCTCGGCGAGCAGGTTGCTGACCGACTTGTTGTGGTCGATGACCTTCACGTCGTACTCGCGTTCGATCCGCGCCGCCAGCCGCCGCCCGATGTTCCCGCCGCCGGCGATCATGACTTTCTTGACCGGGCGCTCCATGCGCCGCAATTCGCGCATCACGGAGGGGATGTCCCGTTTGGCCGCGAGGAAGAACACCTCGTCGCCCGGCTCGATCACCGTGATCCCCTTGGGCACGATGCCGCGGTCGCGCCGGTAGATTGCCGGGATGCGGCACTCCACGCTCGGCATGTGGCGCTTGATGTCCTGCAGCTCGTGCCCGACCAGCGGCCCGCCGTGGTAGGCGCGCACCGCCACCAGACGCACCTTGCCGTCGGCAAAGTCGAGCACCTGCAGCGCCTCGGGGTGCTCGATGAGCCGGCGCAGAGTGTCGGTCACCTCCTGCTCGGGGCTGATGACATCGTCGACGCCGAAATGCTCGGCCAGGAAACCGGCTTCCAGTCCCAGAAAGTCGTTCGAGCGGATGCGCGCGATGCGCGTGGGCACGTTGAACAGGGTGGACGCGACGCGGCACGCCACCAGGTTGGTCTCGTCGCTTTGCGTGACCGCGACCAGCATGTCGGCGTCGTCGGCGCCGGCCTGCTTGAGGATCGATGGGTGCGCTGCATGGCCGCGCACAGTGCGCAGGTCGAAGCGGTCCTGCAAGAACGCCAGGCGCGCAGCGTCGAGGTCGACGACCGTGATGTCGTTGTTTTCGGCGACCAGGCTTTCAGCCAGGTTGCCGCCGACCTGGCCTGCGCCGAGGATGATGATTTTCACGCGTCGTTCCCTGGACTTACAGGTCTTCGTCGAGGCGCCGCCCGTGCCGGATGTTCAGCTGTTTCAGCTTGCGGTAAAGGTGCGTGCGCTCCAGGCCTGATTTGTCGGCGACGCGGGTCATGCTGCCGCCTTCCTTCTGGATCAGGTGTTCGAAATACATGCGCTCGAAGGCGTCGCGTGCCTCGCGCAACGGAATGTCGAGCGGGATGCCGTGCGCCACGGCTGGCGCCGACTGCTTCATCGGCGCCAGCACGCGATTGACGTCGACGGCGTCGATTTCACTCGCCAGCGCGGTGACCGCGAGCGTACGCACCACGTTGTTGAGCTGCGGCAGATTGCCCGGCCAGTCAAAGTTGCGCAGCTGGTTCAAGGCCGGCGTGGTGAGCCGTCGCACCGGCGAGACGCCTGACTCATTCAGCTGCGCCAGCATGAAGTTGGCGATCTCAGGCACGTCTTCGCGATGCTCGCGCAACGGCGGCACCTGGATCGCGAGGCTGGACAGGCGGTAATACAGGCGGCTGTCGAACTCGCCGGCCGCGACCATGGCGTCGAGGCTGCGGCTGGACGCACACACCAGGCGCGCGCCGCTGCCTTCGATGCGGTCGAGCAGCAGCCCCAGGCCCTTCTGTTCGAGGCGTGCCAGTTCGCACACCTCGGGCAGGTAGAGCGTGCCGCTGCCGAGCGACTCGACATAGCTCAGAGGATCGGACACCAGTCGCGCGCGATCCTTGATCTCGACCCAGGGCGTGGAAGGCTGGTGCAGGAAATGCGCGCAAATTTCGAAGCCGCTGCCGGGTTCGCCCAGCAGCATCACCGGCGCGGTATTGCCGGCGATCTGCGAGAGGCGTTTCTTGAGTTCGAGGATCAGCGGGCTTTTGCCAAGCGCCGACAAGTCCATGCTGGCAGCGCGCCGGGGCAGGGCCACCCCGCGCTTGATCGCCTTGCTGACGGTGTCGATCAGCTTGGCCAGCGCCACCGGTTTTTCCAGGAAGTCGGTCGCGCCGAGCCGGGT
>JAJYDI010000158.1 GCA_021777635.1 Pseudomonadota bacterium | reverse complement strand
CTGAGAGCGCCATCCTGCGCATCGGCGAGCGCACCCAGCAGACGCTGGGCGCCCTGCACGCGCTCGGCGTCGGCGTGGCCGTGGACGACTTCGGCACCGGGTATTCGTCGCTGGCCTACCTCAAACTGCCGGCGATCCGCTACATCAAGATCGACCAGTCCTTCGTTGCCGGTATTCCGCACGACAGTAACGACGTCGCGATCACCCGCGCAATCCTTGCGCTGGCTTCCAGCCTCAACCTGCAGCCGATCGCCGAAGGCATCGAAACCGAAGCTCAGCGCCAGTTCTTGCTGGACGCAGGCTGCGGCGAAGGCCAGGGCTATTTGTTCGCACGCCCGATGCCAGCGGCCGACATCGAACGCCTGCTGGAACGTCCGCGAGTCGCCTGAGCAATTCATGTTCATGCACATGACCCCGTACGCGCCGGCAGCGGTTACACAAGGACACCTGTGGACAAGCGACGCGACGTGCTGATCGCCTGGAGCGGCGGCAAGGACTGTCTAATGGCTCTGGATCGACTGACTGCCGACCCGCGCTGGCGCGTCGTAGGCCTGCTGACCACTGTCACGCGGCAATTCGACCGCGTTGCAATGCACGGCATCCGCCGCGACGTGCTGCAGGCGCAGGCGCGTGCGCTGGGACTGCCGCTGATTGAATCGCAACTGGATTGGCCGGCATCCAACGTCAGCTACGAGAGCGCGTTTACCGCTTCGCTTGCGACTGCGCGCCAGCGCTGGCCCGGGCTCGACCGGATCGCCTTCGGCGACCTGTTCCTCGCCGACGTGCGCGCCTGGCGCGAGGCGCTGCTGTATGGATGCGGCTGGCACGGCGTGTTTCCGCTGTGGGGCGAGGACACCGCCGACCTCGCCCGCCGTTTCATCGCAGCCGGCCACCGCGCCGTGCTGACTTGCGTCGATACCACCCGGCTCGCTGCCGATTTTGCCGGCCGCGAGTTCGACACCGATGTCCTCGACTCGCTGCCGGCCGGCTGCGATCCTTGCGGCGAACACGGCGAGTTCCACACGCTGAGCTATGCGGGGCCATCGTTCTCGGCCCCGCTGCACCTCGAGCGCGGTATCAGCGTCCGCCGTGAGGGCCGCTTCCAGTACGCAGACTTCCTGCTGACCACGACCTAACCAAGCTCGGGTGAGAGTGCGGCGCGCTCGCGGCTTGGGTGCCGCATACGCGTTACAATTGTATTACATTTCACTCATACGCCATTCATGAATATTGCAAGCGCCTTAACTCGTTGTAGGGTCCTCCCGGGGACATCTGTGGCTGGACCATGGACACGGCGACTTGAGGGGAAGCAGCACGTCGAATCAGCCGCAGATCCCCCTCGCCAAAACTTTTCTTAACAAGGGGGCTCCACATGTATGCGATTCAGAAGACCGCACTGGCCATACTTTCGACCTTGGGCCTAATGTTCGGCGCGCACGCCATGTCCGCGACGGTGAAACAGGGTCAGGACCTTCGACCCACGGGCAAGGGCTGGGGCGTGGCCTACCTGCACGCCGCGCGCCCAAGCGGCGGCGGAAAGACGAGTAACGGCATCAGCTACCACGGCGGCCCATTGATTCTGAATGGCACGCGTGTGTACTACATCTGGTACGGCAACTGGTCGGGCAACACCGCGGCGACGATTCTTGCCAACGCCGCCTCAGGTCTCAGCGGTTCGCCATACTTCAACATTAACACCACCTACTACAACGGCAGCGGCGCGCACGTCACCAACGCGGTCAGCCTGCTGCAGACCACGAGCGACAATTATTCCTACGGAACTGCGCTCAGCGACAGCAACGTGCTGTCAGTGGTCACCAACGCCATAAGCTCCGGGGCGCTGCCAAGCGACAGCAACGCCGTCTACTTCGTGCTGACCTCGGCCGACGTCAACGAGACCTCGGGCTTCTGCACCCAGTACTGCGGCTGGCACAATCACGCCAGCATCGGCGGTGTAGACATCAAGTACGCCTTCGTCGGCAATCCGGACCGCTGCCCCAGCGCCTGCGAAGCCCAGTCCAGTTCGAGCCCCAATAACAACCCGGGTGCCGACGGCATGGTCAGCATCTTCGCGCATGAGCTGGAGGAGGCCACTACTGACCCCGATTTAAATGCATGGTATGACAACCGTGGATCCGAAAATGCCGACAAGTGCGCGTGGAAATTCGGCACCGAATACACCACCAGCAACGGATCGCTAGCCAATATGAGCATGGGTGGCTACAACTTTCTCATCCAGCAAAACTGGGTTAACGCGTCTGGCGGATACTGCGCGTTGAAGTACTGATTACTTTTGCGGTCCGTCTCCCTTGCGGCAGACCGACCTGAGCGCAGCAAACAAGACGCCCGCGCCGATCGGCGCGGGCGTCTTGTCAAGTATGGGCGGTCAGCGTCTGGGCGCTGCTTGCGGCAAGCCGTCCGGGGACTTTCTGATGCCGAGATTCCAAGCCATGAAGGCCGTGACGTCGGCGCTTTGCCGGATGCGCTTGTCGGTCGGCATGTAACCGTGGCTGGTCTGCGTCTCGACCCGGATCAGGACCGGGTTGGCGCACCCCTGTGCGTGCTGCATCGCCGCCGTGAACTTGTACGAGTGGCTGGGCACGACGCGATCATCGTGATCCGCGGTACTGATGATGGTCGGCGGGTAGCAGACGCCGGCGCGCACGTTCTGCAACGGCGAGTACTCGATCAGCCACCGGAAGGCCCGGGGGTTGTCGGGATCGCCGTATTCCGGTTCCCAGAGGGCGCCGCCGGAGAATTTCTCGTAACGCAGCATGTCGAGCACGCCGGCACCGGCGTAGGCCGCGCCGAACAGGTGCGGATGCTCGGTGATG